>JAFUGB010000122.1 GCA_017469605.1 Clostridia bacterium | reverse complement strand
AGTGAGAAAATCAACATTGGGATGAACAAACCGCCGCCTGTTGGAAGCTGTTTCCAACAGGCGGCGGTTTGTTCTATAATGGCTGTGTTACTCAGCTTCCGCGGGGGTGAGGGAAGCCGCGTAGCCGTTCAGGGATTCCTGCAGCATGTCAACAAAATAGGTAACCAGGTCAGTGGCGTTGTCAGACACTTCGCCCATGCGGGTCTGGGCTTCGGACTCGCTGGAGCCGGTGACAACGAACAGCAGGTTCTTGACCAGGCTGATCACATCGCCCAGCGCGCTGCTGGCGGAGGCAACCACCTGATCCTTGGTTTCGGCCAGGCGGGTGTTGGCGCCATCGGCGGCCTCGGCGCTCAGCTGCTGGGCTTCAGCCATCAGCTGTTCCATGGCGGCTTCGATTTCGGCGGCCTTTTCATCCAGGGCGCTGTCGTTGGTGATGTACTGGGCCTCTTCGATCACTTCGTTGGCCGAGCCCATCAGCTGCAGCGCGGCATCGGCCAGCGCGGAGCGGGTATCGGTATAGCGGCTGTCGGCGTCGGTGATCCAGGTGTTCAGGGTATCAGAGGCGGTGGACAGCAGGCTTTCCATGTAGGTGGCGCCGGTGTTGAAGGTGTTGGCCAGCTGGGACAGGGCGGTGTACCACGCCTGGTCGATCATTTCAGCGATGGCGGCCTGGGGGTCGGCTTCTTCAGCGGGAGCTTCGGCGAAGGCAACGCAGGAGCCCAGCATGCACAGGGCCAGGAGCAGGGCAAAAAGCTTTTTCATTTTGTTCCTTCTTTCCGCGCTGTTTCCGCGGCGGGACCAGCGCAAATTTATCCACATAAATTATATCAGATTCGGGGAAAGGTGTAAAGACTTTTTTAATCGGTCAGATCGGCATATTCCGCCTGCACAAGGCGGCACAGCGTATCGGGATTGAGCTCGGCCTGGCAGCCTCGGCGGCCTGCGCTGACGAAAATGGTGTCAAACAGCTGCGCTGTTTCATGGATGCGGGTGGGGAACAGCTTTTTCATGCCGATGGGAGAGCAGCCGCCATGGATGTAACCGGTGAGGGGCAAAAGCTCCTTCTGGGGGATCATGGCGATACTTTTTTCGCCCACCGCGGCGGCGGCCTTTTTCAGGTGCAGGGTGCAGTTAACCGGCACCACAAACACATAGTTTTTGCGGGACGGCGCCACCGTAACCAGCGTTTTGAACACCTGATCGGGCGATTCGCCCAGCAATTCGGCTACCTGGCCGCCGTCGGCGGCGTCGGGGTCATATACGTGCACGCTGTGGGCGATGCCCTGGGCATCCAGCAGCCGCAGCGCGTTGGTCTTTTCCTCTTGTTTTTTCATGGATAAATCCTCCTGAACGCATCTCAGTATACCAGCAGGCCATTGTATTTTCAAGGTATTTTGTTTGCGCGGGACGTCGCCGCGTGCTACAATAATGCGCGTGAAAGGAAGGAAATCCATGGTTATTGATGTACACGCGCATGTTTATCCGGAAAAAATCGCCATCCGCGCCGCCCAAAGCATCGGGGAATTTTATGATGTATCCATGAGCCATCCCGGCAGCGTGCCCGAGCTGCTGCGCTGCATGCGGCAGGGCGGCATTGACCGGGCGCTGATCCATTCGGTGGCCATGTCGCCCGCGCGGGCGGC
Source organism: Clostridia bacterium (assembly GCA_017469605.1). GTDB lineage: Bacteria > Bacillota > Clostridia > Christensenellales > Aristaeellaceae > SFMI01. The sequence goes on along the minus strand of JAFUGB010000122.1, from coordinate 1,684 downwards.
CACCATCAATGATTTTATTTCAGACCAGGTAAAAGAGCATCCCCAGGAGCTTGTGGGTTACGCCACCCTGCATCCCGATATGACCGAAAATGAAGCGGGGGATGAATTCAGCCGCGCCATGGGACTGGGGCTCAAGGGGATCAAGCTGCATAACGATATGCAGAAGATCGCCATAGACGATCCCCGGATGGATAAGATTTATGCGCTTTGCCAGGATACCTGCCCTCTGCTGCTGCATATGGGGGACAGCCGCTATCATTACGATAATCCCGCCCAGTTGCCCGGAGTGCTGCGCAGGTTCCCCCGCCTGCGGGTCATCGGCGCACATATGGGCGGATATACCGAATGGCAGCAGGCCTTTGACTGCCTACTGCACGAGGATGTGATCGTGGACTGCTCCAGCAGCTATTTCGTGCTGGGCCGGGAGGGACTCCTGCAGGCCATCCGCCGCTTTGGCGCCGATCGGGTGATGTTCGGCACAGATTTTCCCATGTGGGATCCTGGCCTGGAGCTCGGCCACGTTCGCGGCCTGGGGCTGGCGGAGGATGAATTGGAAAAGGTGCTGTATAAAAACGCCCAAGCATTGATGGGGCTCTGTTTGTAAAGGAGAAACGCTGGTTTTCCGCCTTATCCACAATCAAGGCGCGCGAATCTCCATCCGCCGGGCGGTGAGTGAGCGCGCCCTTCGTTTGTCCCTTCCGCCACAGCTATGCTGTTTATTGATTTAAAAATACAAAATTCCCTGCCGGACACGCCGGCAGGGGATTTTGTGCTGCCATGCTTCCATGGCAGACAGGCGGACGCGGCGGAAAACGTGAGGGGTGATGCTTTTTCCGGCCAGGGCTCATCCCATGCTGTCAGTATAATGGTCGCTGGCCTTTTTCAGGGCATCCGCCACGCTGCAGGTGCCGTTGATGGCGTTGATCACTTGGATGCCAAGGATGCTGAGAAAACGGCGCTCGTCAAACCGGATAGCGGCGTGGGGCAGCCGGTGCGCGTCAGTTTTTTCAAAGCACTCCCGTGACATGGAAAGCCAGGGATAGGTGTCGATGACCTGGTAGTTATCGTAAGCGGCGCTGCATGGGGAAACGCTGCCCAGCAGCGTCATGGCGGTGGAAACCTCCTCGCCGCACAGCCACTTGATAAAGTGATAGGCCAATGCCTTTTTCTTGCTGAACCTGCATACTCCGATCGAGCCGCCGCCAAACAGCGGATTTCCGCCCGGCACCATGGAAAAGCCGATCCTGCCATGCAAACGGCTGTTCAGGCCGGTCATCTCGGATGCGTAATTGCTGTACAGCACGGTCATGGCTACGTCGCCCTGGGCAAATGTACGGGCGGTATCTCGCCACCAGGAGCTATACTGCGGGCTGGAAAAAGCCCGGCTTTCCACCAGCCCGGCCAAGGCCTGCCGCCCGGCGGGGGAATCCAATAAAATATTGTCGCTGCTGTCAAACAAATCGTGGGTCAGCGAAAAAAACCGGGTGAGGAATTCGGTGGCGGCAACGCCCGTATTGCCCAGGGTCAGCGTGGAACCGTACCGGACGGGGGAATTGACATTCAGCTGCCGGGTAAAAAAACGGGCGATGCGGTTGTATTGTGCATAGTCCGCGGGCGGACGCAGCTGTTCGTGAAACTGCTCTTTATACAGGCGCTGCAGCGTTGTGTCCTCAAATAAATCCTT
>JAFUGB010000121.1 GCA_017469605.1 Clostridia bacterium | reverse complement strand
TGCCGCCAAACAGAACCGCTACGCCCAAGATGATGCCGCTGCCCTGCATATAAAGGCTTTCCGGCAGGATCATGCGCGGGATCATATAAGTGAACAGCGTCACCGTAACGCCGGCCCACGAGCCGAAAATGGCCAGCAGGTAGGCGCTCAGGGTTGTGCCCGTCAGCAGGAACGCGGCTGCCGGGGCAATGGCCGCGCAGATAAATGTGCCCGCCATCACGTGCTTGACAGGATATTTATCAGCCAGCAGGGGGATAAACAGCCCCACGGGAATGTAGCACAGCCCGCGCAGGGACATGAACCAGCCCTTGCGCACCGTGTCAAACCCCATCACATCGGAGAAGTACATCGGCATGAACACCGACAGGCAAAGGTTGGCCGTGGTTTCCAGCAGGCCGATAAGGAAGCACAGCACATACGTCCTGCTGCGAAATAACACCCGCACCGATTTCCAAAGGCTCTTTAGCGAGTGCCGCGCCTGCGCGTCGAGCACCTCGCAATCCACTTCGCGTACGGTGAACAGCACCAGGAACGCCAGGATGATCAGCGTGATTCCCGTCAGCAGGAAGGAGACGTTCCAGGAATAATGGGCAGCCAGCAGTGCCAGCCCCAGCGGGCCCAGCGTGCCGCTGATGACGGTGGTGCCGCCGCTGATGATGCCGTTGCGCGTGCCGTAATCCTCCCGCACCAGGTTCTTGGCCACGATGTTCAGCATGATGGCCTGGGAGCTGCCGGTAAACACGCCATGGGCCAGGCGGCAGGCCGCCAGGCTGAGGTAGCTGCGCGCGCCGGAGGCCAGGACCGAAATGATGCCCACCATCAGCGTCATGGGAAACAGCCACGCCTTGCGTTTGCGCGACCGACCCGTCAGGATGCCCACCACAATGGTTGAAATGCCGTAGGACAGGTAATACAGCGAGGACATGGAGGAATACTGCGAAGTGGTGAAATGCAGCTCGTGGATCAGCTTATCGGAAAAGAACGTTACGCTCTCGCCGGTCAGCCCCTTCATGCCCGATATCAGCAGGAACAGGACGGTTAAATAGTTTACATACCGCAGCCTTTTGCGGTACAGCGCTTTTGCTTCCGTGTTTTCCACCGCTTATAGCCTCACAGTGCCGCTTTTGATCCTGGGCCGTTTACAGATGGTTGAACTCGTCTTCCAGGTCAAGCCAGTTATTGTAATCCCAGCCGCCCATTTCGGCTTTTTCGGCCGCGGTGAATTCCGCGCGGTGGGTATCCGCGTATACCGTATTCTTATCCGCAAACACATGGCGGCCAAACTCCACCATGCTGCCCAGCGCGGCGTCCTCCAGATAATGCATGGTTACAAAGTTATAGTTCATGCGCAGCAGCTCGTCCAGGTCGGCGTCGGTCTGACCGTCGTGGGAGACGATATCGGGATCAATGCCCCCATCAAGCGTTTTTTGTCAGAATTCGCCCAGGCCCTCGATGGCGTACACGCGCACCGGGCAGGAATCCAGGCCGATGATGGGCAGGGGCGCATAGCTGATGAAGAAGGTGTCGGTCTTCAGGTATTCCAGGTTTTGCAGCACCTCCAGGAACAGGCAGTTCTGCGCCATCAGGATATCGTGGAACGGCTTCACATTCTCGTTGCTGTCCTCAATGGAAACGCCATCGCCAAAGCCCACGCATTTGGCCTGATGGGCGGCCAGCCAGCGGGCGCTGTCCTCACCGATGATCAGGCGGTGGTCATCGGGACCGTTGGTGGCGGGGGTGAAGGGCGGCAGCTTGTGGGGGCTGTCCAGGATCACGGTATCGCCGGGCTGCATTTTCTGGCCGATGGCCGCTTCCAGGTCAGCGCCGGTGATCTGGTGATTTTCCGGCAGGTCCAGCACCACATACAGGGCGCGGCCCATGAAATTGGTCAGCGGCAGCTCCGCCACGCTGGGCCAATCCTCGCTGTGATGGTAGGGGCACTCGCAATGGGTGCCAAGATGGCTGGTCAGGTCCATGATGGTATGAAAATCCGGGATCGCCCCGCCGGTATTGAAGCGCCACAGGCGGCAGCGGCGGCTTTCGGTATTGGGATCCAGCACCTTGGTCAGATCGACAATGTGAAGGTTGCCCATCGTATATTCCTTGGGCGGAAGCTGCTCGGGCCTGCGCTTGGGATATCCCGCCGTCCAATTATAATCGCTCATCTTTTCTTCCCTCCGTTTTCTATCTTAAAATTACAATAGATCCACATGAACCTTGACCACCACCTTGCGGTAGTCCAGCGGCTGGCCGTTTACGCATACGCCGGGGCGGTGGGCGTCGTTCGGGAAAAACACCGCGTAGCAGCCCTGCGTTGCGTGCAGGAAAAATTCGTTTTCAAAATCCTCATAAAAGTAAAGGTCTTCGTCCGCCCTGGTTTGGTCAATGCACTTTTCCTTTCCGGTGTACGGCGCCACGCCGCACAGCTCTTCCCCGCTGATCCAGAACTGAACGTCCACATAATTCCGGTGCAGCTCGGGATGGGTTTCTTCCAGCGGTTTGCTGGTCAGATGGAACAGGTTCGCATACATCTTCTCCCCATCAATGGGCTGCCGGCCGTCCTCCAGCCGGGAAAAATCGGTGTTGGCGGCATATTCAATGGCCTTCCGGATGGCGGCGGGGTAGCGTCTGAGATCGTCATGCGCGTGGATGCTTGAAAAAATCATGGAAATCCCTCCTTCTTAAATCGGTGGATGTCACACATTGAGCAGGATCAGCGCCGCGAAAATCAGCGCCATGGAGAGCATTTGTCTGCGGCTGAGCTTTTCCCGGAACAGCGCCACGCCGGCCAGCGTGACCAGTACGATGGAGGCGACGCTGTACGTGGGGTAGGCGATCACCGCGGGCACATCCGCCAGGGACAAAAGCAGAAAGCGCGCCGAGCAGTAATTGGGGATGCCGATCAGCAGACCAAAACCGAGATCGCTGCCCCGCAGCTTTTGCTTTTTTACCAGGCAAACCGCAAGGCACAGCAGGAAAGCGGCAAAGAAAGTATACAGAAGAAAATGATTCTTCAGCGGCGCGGCCCCCAGCTCCTCGTATACCTTGGAGGTGGCGTCGGTACCGCCGCCCGTCAGCAGCAACAGCACAAGGCCGATGCCGCTTGCGGCTTTGCCGCTGCCCTTTTCCAGGTTGATCAGCAGGATGGCGCCCAGCGCGATCACCAGGCCGATCACCTGGGAGAGCTGCGGCACCTCCCGGAAGATGAAAATGGCCATCAGTGTCGGCACCATCACGCCCAGCTTCATGAACATGGAGGATAGGATGACGCCGTTCTTGCGGACATTCCATTGCAGCAGGATGAAGCTGCTTAAATAAAGGATGCCGCTCACCCCGCCCAGCCCCAGGCTGAAGGAAAACCGATCGGCGTTGATCGGCAGCAGGTTCCAGGTGCCCGTGCAGATGGCCGCCAGGACCGTGCACATCAGATAGTTGCATGCCAGCATGCTGATATCGTTGCGAACGTATTTTCCGCTCACTCGCATAATCACCGATACGAGCACGCTGCATATGACCGCCAGGATCAGATAGATCATCCGTTATCTCCTCTGCATGTACTGATGGATGCCGCTTTCGCAGAAAGGGCCTTTCATTGCTGCAAAGCTCCTGATCCGGTCCTGCCACTGTACATTTAAAAAGCGGCTGTTCTTGGTTGGCTCAAGTTCCACGGTGCAGAGCAGCTTATCGACGGGGTCGGGTTGACAATCCGGTTTGTTCCGCATATAATCCATTCTGTATACAAAAACAACGAATGGGTCTGTTCGGGATACCGGGCCGTTCTATTGGTTCGTCACTGTCACTTTTGTGTATTTTTCGTTAAAAATTATACCAAAATGGCGGCGCACTGTAAAATTAAACTATTTTATTAACCTCATCAAATTTTTTCATATCCTGCACCTGGCCGGGTATTCATCCAAAAGAGGAGGAGCCGCATGGAGATCAATAAGTACCGGTTGTTCCTGAAAATCGCTGAATTCAACAACATCACCAGTGCGGCCAAGGCGATGGACTATACCCAGTCCGCCGCCAGCTATGCCATCAGCTCCATGGAGAACGAGCTGGGCCTGAAGCTGCTTCAGCGCACCAATTCCGGCACGCAGCTGACGGCAGATGGCAACATTTTGCTCCCCTGTATCCGCGAGGTGGTGGAAAAGGACGACCGCGTTCGAGACCTGGTCAAATCCATCAACAGCATGAACGCGGGGGATTTGAAAATCGGCGCCTTTACCAGCGCGGCCATGGTTTGCCTGCCGCGCATCATCAGCCGCTTTCATGAACAGTATCCTGATATCAAGGTAGAGATATTTTCAGGCAGCGGCAGTTATAACGATTTGGAATACGCGCTGCTGACAGGGCTGGTGGACTGCATTTTTATCTGCAATCCACTGTCTGCTGATCTAAACTATATTGATCTGTTCCGGGACCCGCTGCATGCCGTGCTGCCGCCAAACCATCCGTTGGCGCACCAAAGCGGCCCTATCACCTTCAGACAGCTGGAGAAAATCCCCTTTCTGATGCCCAAGGAAGGCAACAACACCGATATCATGCATCTGTGCGATCAGTTTAATTTCCATCCCCGGGTGGCGTTTACCCTGCCGGATGATTTTTCGCTGCTGGCCATGACGGAAAATGGATTGGGCTGCACCATCCTGCCCAATTTGATTCTGAGCAACTACAAGCACAACGCCGTGATCAAAGAAATCGAAAGCCATCCGTACCGAAAAGTCGGCTTTGCTTCCCGCGGAAAGGAGACAACGCAGCCGCGCATCAAGGCGCTCTTGTCCATAACCCACTCCCTGCTGAGCTCTTTCGGCGTGGAAATATTGGGTTAACGGAAAACTTTCCGCCCAGGACGCGGATAGAGAAGCGGATTTCACGGATGCCCGTACCGAGCATGCCAATCATGTCGTTGTCCAAGCCAGAGACGTACAAGCATAGAGGGTCATGGTAATGGGGGCCATGAAGCGCTTTGTCAAGTGCTTCTTTCGATTTGTTGACGCAAACTTGTATCAGCATGACTGGAACGGACGGGAAAAGGATGTAATCGCGCCTGTGGACAGTTAGATACTGTTTTACAGGCGGCAGCATAAAACCTTGCTCACATTGAAAATGAATTTGCGGCAGGCGTAGACAAATTCACATTTCTTTTATATATTAAAACAAGGAATATTATAAGCACTTGTGATGAGGAAAGGAGCGGAAAATGGATTTTGAGGTTAAACAAGTCTTCTATTCCTACGGGGATGTCCTGGCATTGGACGGCATTTCATTTTCCGCAAACCGGGGACAGATCGTCGGGTTAGTTGGAGAAAATGGAGCCGGAAAGTCAACGATCATCAGAAACATATATCGCTATTTGACGCCAGATAGAGGTACCATTACGCTTGATGGAAAAGACATTTTTTCTTATCCCTCTGGGAGGTATCCCGTTTCTTATATCCCTGATGCTCCTGTTTTCTATGAAGAACTATCCCTGTTGGAGCACCTTCATTTTACAAAGGCGGTTTACCCGCAGGGCGACGTTTCTATCGACGAAATGATTGAAAAATTGGATATGAAGGAGCATCAGAACAAGATCCCTGCCGCGCTGTCCAAAGGGACCAGACAAAAGCTGATGATTGCCATGGCTCTCATGCGGGAATATGAGCTGCTCATTGCCGACGAGCCCTTTTCCGGCCTTGATCCGAAGCAGATTGCCACATTAAAGGCGCTACTGCTGGAACAGAAAGAAAAAGGAAAGATTGTCTTATTGTCCAGTCATTTACTGGATGTGACAGAATACATTTGTGATCAGTACGTTGTGATAAAGAACGGGAAGCATCTGTTATCCGGCTCAAAACAGGAGTTGCTTTCGGCAACACAGCTTCCTGCGGACAGCACCATGGAGGCGGTCTATTTAAGATTGGTGGAACAAGATGAGGTATCAAGCTGAAATCCTGCTTCTGAAAAATAAGATCCGGCTTTTAAAGGGTACGATCCGCCATATGTGGCAAGGACTGATTGGTATCATTGCCGTTGGCGGTGTATTGCTGTACCAATTCTTTTTCGTGATTGCAAAAGCCGGATATGGGACAGGCGCTACGGAGAGAGGCGTGTTCTATACCTTGCTGCTTGTGGCTGCCGCAGGCCTGTTTCGGGTGTTTGTCAATCAAACGCCGGTATTCAGAATAGAAGCGGCGTCCGTGCTGCATACATACAACACAGGCTTTTTCAGAAAAAGCCTGTTCCGCAAGCAGCTGTTTTCCATGCTTGTCTCAGCCCTCGTTTCCGGTATGATCGCCTGCGTTTTGAGCGGGTTCCTTCTCAACCTTTCCTTTTTGAAGCTATGGCTCATCCTCACGCTTTATAGTTGCAGCTGCAAGCTGCTATCGTGGATTTTCTATCATGCACAAGGAAAGATCCGATGGGGCGTATGCCTTGCATTTTCTCTTTGTACTTTCCTGCTGTTTTTGCGCTCGGTACCCGCGGTGGCAGTATTAGCTCTTTCTTTGTGCGCTGTTTGGATGTATGTCCGGCGTTTTTTAAGAATGAACACGTCCAAATATTTTGAGCGATTGCAAAGCCTTGAAGCGGCGTCTGTCGCACTCAGCCAGAATGACCACGCGAGAATGAAGCAACTCGCGGAGGAAAACCGCCCGTCATACGTCAAAGGCCCCATGCTGTACCACTTAAATCCCCGAAAACAAACGGCATTATGGATCAAAAGCCTATTGGAACTATTCCGCATGCAAGGGCAGATAGTGGTGCTTCTGGCCCTGCTCCTGCTGGCTGGGTGGATCGTCAGCCGCACAAATCTATTTGCCTTCCTGCCCTTGCTGGACGACCCTGCCATAACTCGCATGATCGCTGTTTTTTGTACGACAGCCGCATTAAGCGGCTTGTATCAGTTGTTGGTTAAGCAGGCAAAAACGGTTTCTGACAAACGCAAGCTTGGGCTGTCCCTTCCATATTCGACAAGGCAGATTATCCTATCTTACGGCACAACGGCGCTTATTCTAAACCTGTTTTTGATACTTACAATCAGCCTGCTCTATGCCACCTTTTCAATAAGACTAATTCCGCTTTTCTTTGGGGAAGCGATAGCTTATCTTGTGCCTTGCTGTACGCAGCTTTATGAAACAAAGTTTCAGCGTGGCGCGACATCTTTTTCC
>JAFUGB010000007.1 GCA_017469605.1 Clostridia bacterium | reverse complement strand
GGCTGTCGCCGCCGAGGTCCAGGAGATGAAATCTCCTGGTGCGGGGTCTTAGGGGCCGCATAGGCCCCTATCGTTTCCCTCTCCCGTCAAATCCCAGGTTATCGCTGCCTGAACGTGACCGGGGTTGTTTCCCATCTCACTGCCGCCACTGCCGGCGCCGCTGCCACTGGAAGTAAGTCCTGCGGCCCAGCTGATACAGATCTTCTCCAAAGAACAGCGCCACGTTGATCAGGGACGCGATGGCCGCCAGGCGCAGGCTGGCGCCGCCGGTGAGAATCGCCATGAGGAAATATATTAGGTCGATGGCCGCCAGCCATTTGGCCTTTACCGGCAGGAAGAAGAACAGCATGAACTGCATATCGGGATAAAGCGCCGCGAAAGCCAGAAACAGTGAATAATACAGATAGGTATTAACGCCATAACCATAGCCCGTAAGAGCATGGGCGATGAAAGCGCCCGCGATATTGGCCAGCGCGCCGATCACATAATAGATCAAGAACCGGCGGGGCCCCCAGCGATTTTCCAACGCGGTGCCGATCATATAATAGAAATACAGGCTGAGCAGCATCCAAAGCAGGCTGTTTTGCTGGGGCACAAACAGCCAGGTAACCAGCCGCCAGACCTGCCCGCGCAGCACCAGCGGAATATTCAACGTCAAATAGCTGATCAGGCTGACCCGGGTGGTATACGCCGTGGTCATGCCCATAAACAGGTCCAGGATGAACACACCGCCCATGGCAAAAACGAAATTCTTCATGATGGGCGGGATGTTGTATTTGTATAACCTGCGCTCGATTGCGCTGATCCATTTACGCATGTTTCCCTCCTGTTTGCGAGAAGCCGATGCCCTCGCCAAGCTTTACCCGCGTTTCCTCATCCCGGGCTGTGGCCCGCCAGAAACGCTCGTCGATCACCGCCGCGTCCTTTTGCAGCAGCAGCACGACGGTGGAGCCGCCATACAAAAACCTTCCCTTTTCCTGTCCCCGGGTAAAAGCGCCTGATTGCTGATCGTTGCTGATCCTGCCCACCAGCAGGGCCCCTACCTCAACCTGGGCCACCGTGCCAAAATGCGCTGTGCGCATAAAAGTGTATTCCCGGCAGTTCTGGATGAACACCGCTGTGTGGGCCAGGGCAATGGGGCGCACGGTATGCAGCACCCCGGGCACAAAATGATTGTCCTCCTTGGTGCCGTCGTCCAGGTAATGATACCGATGGTAATCATCCACCGAAAGCCTGAACACCAGGCAGGTGCCGCCCACAAAGTCCGCCGCCCGCCCGTCGCCCCCCAACAGGGCGCTCACATCATATCGGCTGTTTTTAACGGTAAATACGCTGTCCTCATCAATGGCGTATACGCTGAGCCTGCCGTCGCAGGGCGCCATCAGGCGCTCCGGATCAGGTTCCATGGGGCGAGCCTCCGAACGGATCCGCCGGGTGAAAAAGGCATTGAAGCTTTGATACGTCTCGGCTTCATACTCGGCCATGTCGATGCCGTTGCTTCGGATAAACCGGGGGATCAATGGCCGGGATATGGCGCTGTCCATAAAGCGGCCCGCCGCCTTGGACACCGGGCGGGAGATCAGCGGCCGCAGCAGCGTTCGCCCAAGCACCGTACCGTATAAAAGGGCAAGCAGCCCGCTGTCAGAAGGCGCGGGCGCCATAGTATTTTACCACCAGGATCAGAATAAATTCCAGTACGCCGATGCCCACCATGATCAAAATGCCGCGAAGACCGGGTTTACGGATATTGAACCGGCTGACAAACAGGCCGGCCACAAGCAGCATGACGCCGTAGTAAAAGATGGCGATATCCCGGCCCAGCAAGTGCCTGAGCATCAGGAAGGGCGGAAAAATCAGCGTCGCCGCTGTTACCGGCAGGCCGGTATAGGTTTTAACCGTTTCTCCCCTGTCGCTGCTTTCCTCGGCAATCACATTGAAATACGCCAGTCGAATCATGGCCGCCAGTACATAAATCACAAACACCGCCATGTAAACGGGATAAGGCACGCTGGCCATCAATTGCTGCTCCGGATTGGACTCCAGCAGCAGGGAGCTTTTGTACAGCGCGTCGCCAATGCAGGCGGGCAAAACGCCAAAGGCCACCAGATCGGTCAGTGAATCGATCTGGATGCCATATTTCTTTTCCCGCTCGCTCCGTCCCGGCTTGGAGCGGGCCACCATGCCGTCAAAGGTATCGCACAGACCGCAAATCAATAAGAACAACGCGCCGATATAGGGATGCCCGGCACCGCTGCGGGATACAAAAATGCCAACAGTGGCCGAAATCAATGACAGATATGTAAGCCATACCGTATAGTCGTAAAAGCCGATCATTCTACTTCACTTCCTCGCGTGCCTTCCGCCAAAATAAGCCGCCGCCAATATCAGAATGCTGACCAGAATACAGGTATAAAAGGAAATGGTGCGCGACAGCAGCTCCAGATTGACAGGATCCTGGATCAGCATGCCGTAGCCGTCAATAAACAGGTAATCCGCCACGCCCACCGCGCCGGGGATGGGCACGCTGTTGGAGCCCAGAATCACCAGCGACTGCAAGGAAAAAACCTTATATGCATCCCGCGCGGGAAAGCCGGAGGCCAGGTACAGCACCACAGATACCATTACTGAGCTGATCCGCTGCATGAAATTAAGTCCGAACGCTGCCAGCATGGCGCGCCAGTGCTCCCGGATGCCCTTGGAGCAGGCATGGTATTCCTCTTCCATTTTGAGCAGCTTTTCCCGGCGGCTTTCGGCGTTGCGCACCAAATGCAGCTTTTGCCCCAGGTGCAGGAAAAAATCCACGATGGCCAGGAAAACCTTTTTACGGAAGATCAGCAGCAGGTAGCCGCCCTCCAGCACCACCTGGAACAGAATACCCAGCAGGATCATGATGCGCCCGGGAACGCCAAACAGGCTGTACGCCTGGGGATACATGATCCCCCCCGCCAGCGCTACCACAAGAATGGCAGGCGTATAAAAAATCAAATTCATAAGCAGCGTTACCGTGGTAACGCCCGCCGGTATGCCATCCCGCATCATCAGCAGGGCAGAAGCAGGCTGCCCCCCCGTGGCCGAAGGCGTAATGGCCGACATATAGATATCCGCCGCCGAATAGGTCAGCCCCCGGCAGAAGTGCCGGGAATACCCCAGCGCCCGGCAGATCACCAGCAGCGCCAATGCCTCAAAGGCAATAAACCCCAGCATGCAGGCAAAGGCCGCCGCCAGCCCCCATGGTTTGACGGACCGCACATAATCCAGAAACCCTTCCGCCGTGAAGCTCGCGCTCTGCCGGCTGACCACATAGACAGTCAGCGCGCCCAGAAGCAACAGCGCTATTGTAGAAATCAGCCGTTTTTTCAACTGTGTACCTCCCGGAGGCGAAGGGCATACCGTTTTCCCAGCCCCAGCCTGCGCGCTGCCCACAGGCCAATCTCCCCCACCACAATGGCGGCGGGGATATCCACAAGCACATGCTGTTTGACCAGCAGTGTGGAGGCAAACACCAGCAGCGCGAACACAAAGAAGAAGCCTTTTACAGGTTTTGAAATGGAAGCGCAGCCCCACATTCCCCGCCATACCACCCAGTTTTCCAGGCAGTGGATGGAGGGGAACAGCGTATCAGGCTCGTCAAAATAGTAAATTACCCGGGTCATCCAGCCAAAAAGGCCAGGCTCAGTCACCTGCGGCTGTTCCATGCGGGTGGGCAGGGCGACAAAAATGACCAGGCACAGGAGCTTGGCGATCATCTCACCAAACAGCACGCCGCAGCCCTCGGGTGATTCCCGACAGATCAGGATATACCCCAAAAACCAGGACGCATAGGCCAATACATAAAACACGATAAAGCAGCTCACAAAGGGAAGCCGCCCATCGATGGGCAGAGACAGATCATGGTATACAGCATGGCGGTTGATCAGCCGGGCGCCCCAGTACACCGCGGCGTTCAGCAAAAACCAGGCCGCCAGCGGCCACACGGCATAGCGCGGGACAGCGCGCTCCAGCCAGCCATTTTTGTCATTCGCCAATCGCCTTGCCTCCTTCCCATACTATAACCTGTATTTTATCACACATTCGTCCACAGGGCAATGGTTTTATTCCGCGCCTGCCAAACCTGTCCAACCGAAAAGCGCGCGCCGATCACGGCGCGCGTTTCATGGTTTTCCCTGCCTCAGGCGGCCGGCAGCGCCATTTGGGCCTTAAACAGATCGCCGTCCACCGCAATCGAAAAACTGCCGCCCTGCGCTTCCGTGAGCGCCCGGGCAATATCCAGCCCCAGGCCGCTGCCCTCGCCGCCCCGGGCGCTGTCGCCGCGAACAAAACGCTCCATCAGCTCCTCCGCCGGAATATTAAGCCTGTTTCGGGAGACATTCTTAAAGCTGATCAGGATTTGCTTTTCCATTGGGGCCACGTCAATATAAAACCGTGTGCCGCTCTGGCCGTATTTGCAGGCATTGGACAGCAGGTTATCCACCGCCCGCCAGGTCAGCGTCCCGTCGAACATTGCCGCACACTCGCCCTCGGGCAGCGAAAGCACGGTCTCCAATCCGGCGGCGGCCAGCCGGTCCTCATATTCCCCCAGCGCCTGGCGCAGCAGTTCGGGCACGCTGCCCCGGGCGGCATGAACCTCCGTATTGCCAGTGCTGGCCTTGGAAACCTCCACCAGATCGTCGGTCAGCTTTTTGAGCCTGCGGGACTGGCGATCCAGCACCTCAATATATTCCCGCTGCTTACCGGCATCCCGCGTTTCCTTGAGCAGCGCCACGTAATTGATGATGGAGGTCAGCGGCGTTTTGATATCATGGGATACATTGGTGATCAGTTCGGCCTTCATGCGCTCGCTCTTCAGCTGCCGGTTCACAGCGGCCTGCATGCCCTGGGCAATGGAATTGAGGTTTTCCCCATGGCGCTTGAATTCTCCCCACATGTGGCGGGTATCGGTTTTATACTCCAGGTCGCCCGCCGCCAGCGCCATGCCGCCCTTTTGCAATTTGCGCAGCGCCAGGGCAATATAGAGCACCAAGGCAACGATCACCAGCTTTTCGGCCGTCCAACAGAAAAGCAGCATTTCTGCGTCCCGGCGGAAGGCGAAGATGATCATGTCCGCCAGGAAGGCGAAAGCAGACGCGGCCAGCGCCGTTTTCCACACCAGCGGGATCCTGCGCAGCAGGGCCACGATGCCGGTCAACAGAAGGCCCAGCAGATACAGAACGCGGAAAATCAGCGTGCTTTTCCACAGCGAGCCCAGCTTGACCCGCAGGGCCAGGGAAGCACACCATAGGGTGAACGCCACGGCCAGGGCAATGATCCCCGCGCCGCACAGCACAGTCCACACGCCATCGCTGTAAAGCAGACCGATATGTTCCCACAGGAGATTTGCGGCTGTCAGCATGGCCGCCCACGCGGCGACCGTGACCAGATCAAAGGGAAGCCAGGTAAAATATCCCGGGGTGATCCCCTCCTTTCCCGCCCGATGCCCCGCGCTGCACAGCAGGAAGACAAAGCAGGTCACGCCTGCCAGCACGCTCAGGACGGCCATCCAGCATATGGCATATCTAAACGACCAGACCCCAGCGGCGATATGGTATCTCCAGTAATAATCATCCTGCCAGTCCAGTGCCGGGTCTACGCGGATATGGATGGTATAATCGTCCGCCGTCATCTGCCGTGTCTCCAGCGTGCTGTCATAGCGGTGCACCGCGCTTTGCGTTCCGCTGTCATATCTGCTGACGCCCCCATATTGCCAAGCCGATGCCGACAGTCCTTCATAGCCCGCGCTCTGCCACAGCGTATCGCCCGCCCGCGTTTGGATGCTGAACTCCGCGTTGCTCTCCCGGGCGATCCGATCGGCCCGGTCGCTGTCCCCAGCCAGTACCAGGGAAAGCAGCCGGTCGCCCTGCTCCAGGGCGATTTGCCCAAAGCCGCTTTCAATCATCTCCCGGGCGTTCGTCCTTCCATAGAATCCCCACTCCCAGGCCAAAACAGCCACCGTGCCCTCGGCCAACACGGTGGCTACGCACACCGCCAGCAGAAAATAAGCGCAAACCTTGGCCCAGGTTTTTCCAATCAGTTTTTTCATTTTTCCTTATCCCCTTCCATTTTGTAGCCCATGCCCCAGACCACCTTGAGATACCGCGGCTCGGAGGGATTGATTTCTATTTTCTGCCGCAAATGCCGGATGTGCACGCTGACAGAAGTCTCCGAGCCCAAGGCTTTATCGCCGCAGGCCTGCTCGTACAGCTGCGCGGAGGAATATACCCGCCCCGGATGCCGGATCAGCACCTTCAGGATGTTGTACTCCATGGGCGTCAGCGTGATTGGCTCGCCGTCCACCGTAACGCTTTGCCCTTCCTCCTCCAGCGTCACCGGCCCCGCCGTCCACATGGACGGCCGCACCGCCTGCGCGCCCAGGCGCGTATAACGCCGCAGGTGGCTGCGCACCCGGGCCACCACCTCGGCGGGATCAAAGGGTTTCGTAATATAATCATCGGCTCCCACATTGAGCCCCAGCACCTTATCCCCGCTTTCGCCCTTGGCCGTAAGCAGCAGCACCGGCGCGTTGGTGATCTCCCGCAGCCGGGCTGTGGCCGCAATGCCGTCCAGCTCCGGCATCATAATATCCATCAGGATCAAATGGATATCGCTGTCCTTCACGATTTCCAGCGCTTCCTTGCCGTTGTATGCCTCAAAGATGCGATAATCCTCGCCGGACAGATAAATTTTAAGCGCCGATACGATATCCCGTTCGTCGTCGCAGATCAGCACATTGTACATTTTCCTCACCTCGATGGTGATTATATCAGGAATTCCATAAAAGAAACAGCGGAGCAATCTTAAGAATTTCATAAGATGGGACTTTGGCTTCAAAATACAGCCTTTTCCTTGACAATCCGGCAAAACATGGTATGATGAATAAGATGTAATTTACCGGAAGGAGCACCTGTTTATGAGCAATCTGACCATGGACAAACTGGTAGCGCTGTGCAAATCCCGCGGCTTTATCTATCCCGGCTCCGAGATTTACGGCGGCCTGGCCAACGCCTGGGATTACGGCCCGCTGGGCGTGGAATTCAAAAACAATGTAAAAAAAGCCTGGTGGCAGAAGTTCGTCCAGGAAAGCAAATATAACGTGGGCCTGGACGCGGGCATCCTGATGAACCGCGAGGTTTGGGTGGCCAGCGGCCACGTGGGCGGCTTCAACGATCCGCTGATGGACTGCAAAGCCTGCAAGGCGCGGTTCCGCGCCGACCAGCTGATTGAAAAATTCACCAATGGCGCCGAGACCGGCGACGGCTGGAGCAACGAGGAGCTGGAAACCTACATTGCCAATCATGATATCAAGTGCCCGGTGTGCGGCAAGAAGGATTTTACCGGCATCCGCCAGTTCAACCTGATGTTCAAAACCTTCCAGGGCGTTAATGAAAGCAGCGCCTCAGAGCTGTACCTGCGCCCCGAAACGGCCCAGGGCATCTTTGTCAACTTCCAGAATGTGATGCGCGCCACCCGCAAGAAGATCCCCGCGGGCATCGGCCAGATCGGCAAATCCTTCCGCAATGAGATCACCCCGGGCAACTTCATTTTCCGGGTGCGCGAGTTTGAGCAGATGGAGCTGGAATTCTTCTGCAAGCCCGGCACCGATCTGGAATGGTTCAATTATTGGCGCAATTTCTGCAAGGAATGGCTGCTGGCCCTGGGAATGAAAGAAGAAAACCTGCGCCTGCGCGATCATGAGCCCGAAAAGCTGGCCTTTTACAGCAAGGCCACCACGGACTTTGAGTTCCTGTTCCCCTTCGGCTGGGGCGAACTGTGGGGCGTGGCCGACCGCACCGATTACGACCTGACCCAGCATCAGAATCACAGCGGCAAGAGCATGGAATATCTGGATCCCACCACGGGTGAAAAGTACGTGCCCTACTGCATTGAGCCCTCCCTGGGCGTGGAGCGCAGCGTATTGGCCTTCCTGTGCAACGCCTATGACGAGCAGGCGTTGGAGGGCGGCGACGTGCGCACTGTGCTGCATCTGCACCCCGCCCTGGCTCCCTATAAGGCCGCCGTGCTGCCCCTGCAAAAAAACAAGCTGGGCGGCCTGGCCAGCGAAATCCATGCCGAGCTCAGCAAATATTTCATGGTGGAATACGATGAGACCGGCTCCATCGGCAAGCGCTATCGCCGCCAGGACGAGATCGGCACGCCCTTC
>JAFUGB010000120.1 GCA_017469605.1 Clostridia bacterium | reverse complement strand
TGATACTGTCCATTCTGGGTCCTCCCTTCAAGGCCGGATGCGAACGATGGCTTCCACGACGATGGGCACGTTCTGCGGCAGCGCGTAGGCGCCCATGGCGCTGCGGGCATGTTGTCCGCGACGCCCGAAAACTTCCACCATCAGATCGGAAAAGCCGTTCATCACGGCGGGCTGGCTGGAAAAGTCTGCGCCGCTGTTTACCAGCCCCAGGCATTTGACGATATAGTCCACTCGATCCAGTTCGCCGATGTAGTCCTTGATGGTGGCGAGCATGTTCAGGCCGCACAGCCGGGCCGCCTGATAGGCCTGATCCACATCCATATCGACGCCCACCTTGCCGGTGTACACCGCCTTGCCATCCAGGTCCACCGGCAAGTGACCGGACAGGTAGAGCAGGTCGCCGCAGATCACGGCATCCACCTTGCCTTCGCCCTTCCTGTCACGGATGGGCAGCTGGATTCCCAATTGTTCCAGACGCTTGCTTGTTTCACTCATGTTTGATCCGCTCCTTTTCAGTTATGATTAACCTTTGACAGCTCCGCTGGCAAGGCCTTCAATAAATTGCTTCTGTACAGACAGAAAGACAATGATGATAGGTATGGTGATAATCACGGCCGCCGCCATGGTATCGCCCCAGTTGACCTTGAAGAAGGTCGAAAAGTCATTCAGCGCCAGGGGCACGGTCCGGCTGGCTTCGCTGCGGGTAAGCACGTTGGCCAAGGCGTATTCGTTCCAGGACGAGATGAAAGCGTAGATGCCCGTGGCAGCCAGAGCGGGCCGAAGTAGCGGCACGACGATATAAACCATGCTTTTGAAGGTGGAGCAGCCATCAACCATGGCCCCCTCCTCGATTTCGCGGGGAATACCCTTGAAATATCCCTTGCTCATCCACGTAACCAGCGGCAGCGCAATCACCAAGTGCGCCAGGGCGATGCCAAACTTTGTGTCGATCAGCCCTGCCCTGTTTTCCATATAATACAGCGGAATCATGAGCACCGTCAAGGGCAGCATCTGGCTGATCAGCATGAACAGTGATAAAAACCCCTTGCCGCGAAAGCGGAACCGGGCAAAGGCGTATCCCGCCATGCAGCCCAGAACCAGCGCCATGAGGGCGCACATCAGCGCGATGAGCAGGCTGTTCAGGAACGCCACGGGAATGGAGCTGCCGGTAAACACGTTGACATAGTTGCCAACTGTGGGCTGCTTGGGGATCCAATAAGGCGGGTTGGCAAAGATTTCGATCGAAGGCTTGAAGGAGGTGGAGATAATCCAACCCAATGGCAGCAGGGTCGTCAGCACCAGCAGTATCAAAACCAGGTAGATCAGCAGATTGCGGATCAGGTGCTTTGCGTTATATGCACTCATGCCCTTTCCTCCTTCAAAACCAGACGCGTGTATAAAACGGCGAAGACCATAGACACGATTAACTGCATTACGGCGCTGGCGCTGGCGGCGTTCAGGTTGAGCACCTTGAATTGATTGTATATCAGCAGCGACAGGGTAGTGGTGTTCTGCCCGCCGCTGGTCATTGTCCAAATCAGGGCGAATTCATTGATGGCCCACACGAGCAGCATCAGCAGACAGATGAAGCTGACGTCCTTCAGCATGGGCAGGGTGATGTGCAGTATTTTTTGCAGGCCGCTGGCCCCATCCAGATCGGCGCTTTCGTAGAGATCCCGGGGCAGCTGCTGCAGCCCGGCGGTCATCATCAACATGACGTATGGGGCCGTAGCCCAGATCTGCACAATGATAAGGGCTGTTTTTGCCCATGCCGGGCTGGTAAGCCAAGGCACCGGGCTGGATATCAGGTGCATGGACATGAGCAGATGATTCATCATGCCGCCGTCAGTCGTGAACAGCCATTTCCAGGCGGTGGCCTTTACCACGCCGGGAATAATCCAGGCAATGAACAGCAGGCTGCGCCACAGCCCCTTCATCATGATGCCCTTGGCATGGATCAGCAACGCCATGACAAATCCAAGCAGGAAGGATATGACCACCGTGTATGCCGTCCAGACGAGCGTGTTGCTGACGGCGCGGGTAAATTGAGGATTATGGAACAGGCGCACATAATTTGTCAAGCCGGCGAAACCGCTCTGCCCGATGCCGTTTTCGCTGAAGCTCATTACGATGACGTATATTAAGGGATAGATGATCAGCAATGCTGTCACCAGCACGCCGGGCAGCACAAAGGGAATGGCCTTTTTCTCTTCCCTTGTAAGCAATGGTTTACGCATGACAGATCTCCTTGTGCGCAAGCGTGGGCGTAAGTGTATGCGGCCGTCTGCGGGTGGGTCACCCGTTCTGACCGATGCCAGAGCGGGTGACCCAGGGGAATACCGGGCAAGGATTAGTAG
>JAFUGB010000119.1 GCA_017469605.1 Clostridia bacterium | reverse complement strand
TGGCCGACGGCGAATATGTTGTGGGCGTTTCCTATGAGGATCCCTGCATCCAGATGCTGGCCAGCGGCGCTGACGTGTATGTGGTCTATCCCGAAGAGGGCACCGTATGGCTGCCCGCCGCCACTGCCATCGTCAAGGGCCCTCCCCATGAGGCTGCCGCCCAGGCGTACATTGACTTCCATCTGTCCGACGCGGGCCAGAGCATTTATGCCAACCTGACCACCCGTGGGGTCAACTCCAGCCTGCCCCTGGGCAATGAATTCATGAAGCCCTTCAGCGAGATCAACGTTGTCTACGAAGACATCCCCTTCTGCGCTGAGCACAAGACCGAATGGCAGGCCCGCTATGCCGAAATCCGCGATGCCCGCTGATTAACGCAAAGCAAATTTCCCTGATCAAAATATCGGGCTGGTCTCTGATCAGCCCGATTTTCACTATTCAAAGCAATACCAGTAATAGAGAGGAGCCTGTCTCCCATGAGTGTGGACATTCGGATCAAGAACGCCGTGAAAAAATACGGCGACAACACCGTTATTCCCGATCTGAGCGTGGATATCCACGCCGGTGAATTTTTTACCCTGCTGGGCCCTTCCGGCTGCGGCAAAACCACCCTGCTGCGCATGATCGCCGGTTTCAACAGCATTGAGGGCGGCACCATTGCCTTCAATGACAAGGTGATCAACAACCTGGATCCTTCCAAACGCAATATCGGCATGGTGTTCCAGAATTATGCCATTTTCCCGCATCTTTCTGTGCGCAACAACGTGGCTTTCGGTTTAAAGGAACGCAAATTGCCCAAGGATCAGGTAGCCGCCCAGACCGATAAATTCATGAAGCTCATGCATATCGATGAGTATGCCGACCGCATGCCTGACCGCCTGTCCGGCGGCCAGCAGCAGCGCGTAGCCCTGGCCCGCGCCCTGTGTATCGAGCCTGACGTACTGCTGATGGATGAGCCCCTGAGCAACCTGGACGCCAAGCTGCGCGTGGAAATGCGTACGGTCATCAAGGAGATCCAGAACAGCGTGGGCATCACCACGGTATACGTGACCCATGACCAGGAAGAAGCCATGGCCGTTTCTGACCGCATCGCCGTAATGAACCTGGGCGTGATCCAGCAGATCGGCACCCCCAAGGCGCTGTATCAGCGTCCTTCCAATCTGTTTGTGGCCTCCTTTATCGGCCGCACCAACATTCTGGACGCCAAGCTTCGCATGCAGGATGGCAAGCCTGTGCTGCAGTTCCAGGGCGGCTACAGCGTGCCGCTGGAGCATGTACTGCCTGCCTGTCAAAAGGACGCCGACGTGAAGGTTTCTGTGCGCCCTGAGGAATTTGTGATCGTGCAGAACGGCGAAGGCGTGCGCGCCAAGATCGACGACAGCGTGTTCCTGGGCCTGAACACCCATTACTTTGTAACCACCGAGGACGGCGTAAAGGCCGAAATCGTCCAGGAATCCCAGATTGACAGCATCCTGCCCAAGGGGCTGGAAGTGCGCTTAGCTATTAAAAAGGAAAAGATCAACGTTCTGACCGCCGATGGCGCGCGGAATATTCTGGAAGGTGTTCAGAACGACGCTGCGGAGGGCTGAGTATGAGTGAAAAAAAGAAAAGGATGGACGTATGGATCATCATATCCCTGGCCATCCTGGCCCTGTACGGCCTTTTTCTGATCTACCCCCTCGTCCGGCTGCTGGTGGAATCAGTCTCCAAGGATGGCCAGTTTACCCTGGAATACTTCAAAAAATTCTTCTCCAACAGCTATTACGGCACAACGCTGCTGCATTCCTTTGCCCTGTCCACTGCGGCCACTCTGGTATCGCTGATCCTGGGCGTGCCGCTGGCCTATCTGTACAACCTGTATGAGATCAAGGGGCGCAACCTGATCCAGATCATCATCATCCTGTGCTGCATGTCCGCCCCCTTTATCGGCGCGTACGCCTGGGTGCAGCTGCGCGGCAACAACGGCATCATTACCCAGTTTATCGCCAAAATCATCGGTCACCGTCCGCCTTCCATTTACGGCTTCCGCGGCATTGTGACCGTGCTGGCGCTGCAACTGTATCCGCTGGTGTTCATGCTGGTATCCGGCGCGCTGAAGAACGTGGACAGCTCGCTGCTGGAAGCCGCCCAGAACATGGGCGTTGGCGGCACCCGCAGGTTCTTTAAGATGATCATTCCGCTGTGCATGCCCACTATCCTGGCGGCGGCGCTGCTGGTATTCATGCGCGCCTTTGCCGATTACGGCACGCCGCTGCTGATTGGCCGCGGCTATCAAACCTTCCCTGTAATCATCTACAACGAGTATTTTGGTGAAACCGGCACGGATCATAACTTTGCCGCCGCCGTTTCGGTGATCGCCATCCTGATCACGGCAGTGATTTTCCTGGTGCAGAAGTGGGCCAGCAACAAGTTTGCCTTCAACATGAACGCCCTGCATCCCATCCAGCGCAAGCCTGCCAAGGGCCTCAAGAACATCCTGATTCATCTGTACACCTACATTGTGGTTTTCCTGGCCTTCATGCCCCAGCTGTACGTCATGTACTGCTCCTTCCGCAACACCAGCGGCAAGATCTTTACCAAGGGCTTTGGCATGGGCAGCTACCAAAAGGTATCCCGCGACCTGCCGCTGGAAATCCGCAACACCTTCCTCATTGGCCTGCTGGCGCTGGCCGCCGTGGTATTTCTGGCCATCCTGATCGCCTACCTGGTCGTACGCCGCCGCTCCAAAACCAACGATCTGATCGACACGGCCTCCATGATCCCCTACATCATTCCGGGCTCAGTGGTGGGCATTGCGCTGGTGGTCGCCTTTAACAGGCAGCCCCTGGTACTGACCGGCACCATGTTCATCATGGTGGTCGCTCTGTGCATCCGCCGTATCCCCTATACCATTCGTTCCTCGGTGGCCGTGCTTCAGCAGATCCCCATTACGGTGGAGGAGGCGGCCATCTCCCTGGGCTGCTCCAAGCTGAAGGCTTTCTTCAAGGCCACCGTGCCCATGATGCGCAACGGCATCCTGTCCGGCGCCATCCTGAGCTGGGTTACCATTATCACCGAGCTGTCCACCGGCGTTATTCTGTACAACCGGAAAACCATCACGCTGACCCTGGCCATTTACGCCCAGGTTACCCGCGGCTCGGACGGCCCGGCG
>JAFUGB010000006.1 GCA_017469605.1 Clostridia bacterium | reverse complement strand
CGCCGGGGCTTCATTTCGTACAGGGTAACATCGATGCCGCGGCTGGCCAGCTGCCAGGCCGCCTCGCTGCCTGCCAGCCCTGCGCCGATCACCGCGGCCCTCATTCGGCTTCCTCCGCGGGCCGGACCTCCACCCGGTGACGGCAGGTTTCATTGGCGCACAGGTGCCATTGCTCGCCCTTGCTGTTGCGCTTGAGCGTCATATAGCTGCCGCACTTGGGGCAGCGGTCATCCACCGGCAAATCCCAGCTGACAAAATCGCAGGCGGGGAAATTTTCACAGCCATAGAATTTGCGGTTTTTCCGGCTGGTCTTTTCCAGCAGGCGGCCGCCGCACTTGGGGCATTTGGCTTCGATGTAGTTGAACACCGGCAGCGTATTGCGGCAATCGGGGAAATTGGGGCAGGCCAGGAACTTGCCGTAGCGGCCCACGCGGTATACCATATTGGCGCCGCATTTATCGCAGATCACATCGCTGGGCTCATCCCGCAGCTCCACCTTTTCAATGGATGTCTCGGCCTTTTCCAGCGTTTCCTTGAAGGGCGGATAGAAATCGCGCAGCACCTGCTTCCATTCCACATCGCCCGCTTCGATGGCGTCCAGCTTATCCTCCATCTGGGCGGTGAATTCGGTATCCACGATATCACCGAAGTACTGGGTCATGACCCCCGTGACCATGCGCCCAAGCTCAGTGGCAAACAGGCGTTTATTTTCCCGGGTCACATAGCCGCGGGCAATGATCGTAGTAATGGTTGGCGCGTAGGTGGAGGGACGGCCAATGCCCTTTTCATCCAGCATACGCACCAGCGATGCCTCGGTATAGCGGGCGGGCGGCTGGGTAAAGTGCTGGTCGGCGTCGATGGTCTGGATCGTGACAGCATCGCCCTCCTTCATCTGGGGAAGCACGTTTTCGCTGGCTTCCGCGGCGTCATCGCTGCTCTCCTCATAAATGCCGGTAAAGCCCGCGAAGCGCTTGCGCTCACCGTAAAAGCGCAGGCCCACGCCGTCGCCCGCGATATCCATACTCATGGTATCGTACTGGGCGTTGCTCATCTGGCTGGCCAGGAAGCGGGAATAGATCAGCCTGTACAGCTGGAACTGCTCCTTGTACAGGGAGGCTTTGATGCTGTCCGGCGTGCGGCGCACATCGGTGGGACGGATGGCCTCATGCGCGTCCTGGGCATTGCTGCGGCCCTTATATATATTGGGTTCGGCAGGCAGGTAATTATCGCCGTAGGTTTCGCTGATATAGGCGCGGACATCGGCCAGCGCCTCGTCGCTAACACGCACCGAATCGGTACGGATATAGGTGACCAGGCCCTGCATGCCCTCGTTTTCCAGCTCGATGCCCTCATAGAGCTGCTGTACCACCTGCATGGTCTTTTGGGTGGTGAAATTCAGCTTGCGGCCGGCCTCCTGCTGCAAAGAAGAGGTGATAAAGGGCGGCGCGGGCTGCTTTTTCTTTTCGCCGTTGCGGATTTCCTTTACCCGAAAGGAAGCGGCCTCCACCCGCGCCCGGGCAGCCAGCATTTCCTGTTCATTGCCCAGCTGCGCCTTTTTGCCGTCCAGCGATACCAGGCGCGCCCGGAAGGTATTTTTGCGGGTGCGGGCGCCCGGCAGCACGGCATGGGCGGTAATATCCCAATACTCTTCCGGAATGAAAGCCTCAATTTCCTGCTCGCGCTCCACCACCATGCGGGTGGCCACGCTCTGCACGCGGCCCGCCGACAGGCCCTTTTTGATCTTGGCCCACAAAAGCGGGCTGATCTCATAGCCCACCAGGCGGTCCAGGGCACGCCGGGCCTGCTGAGCATCCACCAGGCCCATATCGATGGTACGGGGATGTTCAATGGCGTTGGTCACGGCCTTCTTGGTGATTTCATGGAATTCAATGCGGCAGGGCGCGTTTACATCCATATCCAGCGTATGCGCCAGATGCCAGGAAATGGCCTCTCCTTCCCGGTCCGGGTCGGTTGCCAGGTAGATTTTGCTGGCGTTCTTGGCTTCCTTGCGGATCTTGGCCAGGATCTTTCCCCTGCCGTGAATGGTGATGTATTTCAGTTCAAAATCCTTATCCGGGTCCACCCCCAGCTGGGATTTGGGCAGATCCCGGACATGTCCCTGGGAGGCTTCCACCTTATAGCCCTTTCCCAAAAATTTGGCAATGGTGCGCGCCTTGGCAGGCGATTCCACAATCACAAGTTTTGCAGCAGCCACGTTAAAAATCCTCCGATATTTTATGCTTTTAATGCGTACACGCGTCCCGGGCGGGCTTCCACCACGCCGTCCAGTTCCATGAGTGTGAGCTCGGCGGAAAGCTCCTCCGGCCCGATGCCGGATTCGTTTACAAGCTCCTCAAAGCTCCGGGGCTCATCCAGCATAAGGCTGGCGATCCTGCGCTGGCGATCGCCCAGCGACGCCAGCATGGTCTGGGACAGCTCGATCTGCTCCTCCGTCCGGTCTTTTTCGGGCATCCAGCCCATATCTACCAGTATATCCTGAGCACAGGTACATATACCGGCCCCATCCCGAAGCAGCGCCAGCGGCGCGGCGCTTCCGGGCGCGTCCACCGCCCCCGGCAGCGCAAATACCTCACGGCCCTGATCCGCCGCGCAGCCCGCGGTGATCATGGTCCCGCTGCGGGCATGGCCCTCTATCAGCAGCAGCGCGGCGCTGATCCCGCTGATAATGCGGTTCCGGATGGGAAAATGATACGCCAAGGGGCCGGCGCCGAAAGGAAACTCGGTAATCACCGCGCCGCCGTTTTCGATGATCCGGCAAGCAAGCTCCCTGTTCTCCTCGGGGTATATCGTATCGATGCCGTTGCCCATAACGGCCACCGTGCGCCCACCGCCGGCCAGCGCGCCCTCATGGGCGGCCGTATCAATGCCCCGGGCCAGGCCGCTGACCACGGTGACCCCGGCAGCCGCCAGGTCGCGGGCGATCCGGTATGCCTGGGTACGGCCATAGCGCGTATCCCGTCGGGAGCCCACAATGGCCACGCTCCTTTCATCGGCGGCCGGCGTCCCCCGCAGGAACAGGGTATGGGGCGGATCAGCGATTTCCCGAAGCAAAACAGGATATTCGGCATCCTCCCGGAACACCGCCTGGGCGCCCGCCGCCTCCAGCCGGTCCAGCAGCTGCCTGGCGCCCATGTTCCGGATCCGGCGCAGCTCGTTATAGGCTTTCTCTCCGGCGATATCCTGAACCCCCTGATCCATGCGCGTGAGCACGGCTTCGGCCGATCCATAGGCGTCCAGCAGCATCCGCTGCTGCCGCCAGGTAAGCGCATGGGCGCACTGAAGCGCAAGGCGGTATACCTGCTCATGGGTATAAGCGCGCATAAATACCCCCGTCATCGTCAATGCAAATATGAAAATGAACGAGTTTTTCTTAAGGAAAACGCATTCAAGTTCATTGCGTATGTTAGCATACTTTTATTTGAAAAACAAGTCTTCATAAAAATTTATATAAAACAAGCGGGCCGGAACAAAGGCTCCCGCCCGCCGATAAAAGTCCTTCCCCTTCAGCTTCCAAAAATCCCATCGCTGATGCCGCTGACCAGCAGCGTAACCAGCATCATGGGGATCAGCGCCTGCCATTGGGCCGGATTGTTTTGCAGCAGCATGATCTGGGCCACCAGGAAGGCGAACAGCAGCGTACGGATCAGCGTGCCAAGGATGGGCATGATCACCTTATTGAGCACCAGCCGGGCGGCTACCACCGCCACGGCGATCTTAACGGCCACCGCGCCCACGAGAATGGCCGAAACCACCTGCGTAATATAGTTGGCGGCCAATTGCAGCGCGCCGTCGGTGATATACCGCTGGATCAGCCCTTCGATCAAATAGCGAAAATACACGTGACGGTAAACTATCCAGGCAATCATGACGCTGCACAGATTGAGCGAAATATAGAGAAGTCCCTTGGCCAGCAGTCCCTTGTACAGCGGCCTGTAGAGCACAAAGCCCAGCACCATGGATACAGGGATCGTCAGCATGGCCACCATCACCAGCGAAATCAATTCATCAAAGAAATACTCGCCCAGGGCGTTGGCCACAATATCCGCCGTTATCTGCTGGTGCCCGGTGATCGCGTCCAGCAGCTGCCTGGCGATCCGGCCGCAGGTGGAAAGCAATGGAAATTCCTCCATGCTGGCCATGCTGATCACCTGATCCGGCACAATTCCCTGCAGCCGGGCGGGCGCGCAGATGGCCAGCAGCACGGCCGCCGTCAGCGCGGCGATCAAAATGATCCGGATTGCCTTCATGATCCCACCTGCCTTTCTTTGGTTCATTATAAGCCGGGCCCCCGGTCTTGTCAACGCGTGCCGCCGGAACGCAAAATATCCGCCCCCAACTGCCGCAGCTTTTCATCCAATCCTTCATAGCCCCGATCGATATGTCCGGCCTCGTCCACCAGCTGGGTTTCCCCCTGGGCCATGAGCCCCGCCAGCATCAGCGCGGCGCCGGCCCGCAAATCGGTGGCTTCCACGGTGCAGCCATACAGCGGCGCTCCGCCCCGCACCACCGCCATGCGGCCCTCGGTACGGATATCGGCTCCCATCCGGCTGAGCGCCACGGCGTGCATATACCGGTTTTCAAAAATCGTTTCCAGAAACACGCTCTGTCCCTTCGTTTTGCAGCACACCGTCATCATGGGCGCCTGCAGGTCGGTGGGAAAGCCCGGATAGGACAGCGTGCGCACATCCACGCCGCGCTTGGCGCGTCCCCGCAGGCACAGCCCGCGGGCATCCTCCTGAACCAGCATGCCGGTCTCCCGCAGCTTGAACAGCAACGCCCGCAGATGATCGCTGCGCGCCCCGGATAGCAGGATGCTGCCCTCTGTGATGGCCGCGGCGCAGGCCAGCGTACCGGCCTCAATGCGATCGGGAATGGGCGTATATTCGATGCCGTTCAGCCGGCTTACGCCGTCCACCACCACCGTGCCCGTGCCCGCCCCCAGGATTCTGGCGCCGCAGCGGATCAGGAAATCGCACAGGTCCACAATTTCGGGCTCCTTGGCGGCGTTTTCAATGCGCGTCACGCCCTGGGCCAGCGCGGCCGCCATGATCAGGTTTTCCGTGGCGCCCACGCTGGGAAAATCCAGATAGATGCTGCCGCCCGTCAGCCGGCCCCGGGCGATGGCCAGGTTGTTTTCCTGATTGGCCTCGGCACCCAGCGCGCGCATGCCGCGCAGGTGGATATCCACCGGCCTTTGGCCAATGGCGCATCCGCCTGGCAGCGGCACCTCGGCCTCGCCCGCCCGGGCGCACAGCGGGCCCAGCACCAGAATGGAAGCGCGCAGCCTGTGCATGACGGAAGCGTCCCGGGGAGAACATAAATGATCAGCCTGCACGGTTAAATCGCGCCCTGTCCGCGTGACTTTGGCCCCACAGGCTTCCAGCACGCCCGCCATGCTGTCCACATCGGTCAGATTGGGCACCTGGTGCAGCGTGACCGGCGAATGGCAAAGGAGCGCCGCTGCCATAATAGGCAAAACAGCGTTTTTTGACGTATTGATCTGCGCCTCGCCATGCAGGGATGGCGACGTGCGAACGGCATAAATAGGCATGGCAACGCACCTCCAAAGCTGCGCCGGTGTTCACCGACAGCCTCAGTTTGCGCCAACATTTTCGCCTCATTCCGCCGCAAAAAGCGCGCAAAACCGTGCTTCCAGCCGTTTTAAGCCAGGTATATTCCCCGAAACCGGCCTGAACCCGCGCCTGCGATGGCACATCTTTACGCTTGTCAAATACTGGCCGCTATGCTACAATGAATGCGAATAAACATTCTCATTTCAGGAGTTTTTATGGGTCATTTTGTTTTAAAAGCGCCTTACAGCGCCAGCGGCGATCAGCCCCAGGCCATCGAGGCCCTGGCCAACGGCTTCACGCAGGGGCTCAAGGCGCAGACGCTGCTGGGCGTTACCGGCTCGGGCAAAACCTTTACCATGGCCTCGGTCATTGAAAAGCTGCAGCGGCCCACGCTGGTGATCGCTCACAATAAAACGCTGGCCGCACAGCTCTGTTCGGAGTTCAAGGCTTTTTTCCCGGACAGCGCGGTGGAATACTTTGTTTCTTATTACGACTACTACCAGCCGGAAGCGTACATCGCTTCCAGCGATACGTACATTGAAAAGGATTCCTCGGTGAATGATGAAATTGACCGCCTGCGCCACAGCGCCACCGCCGCCCTGCAGGAAAGGCGGGATGTGATCATTGTGGCCTCGGTGAGCTGCATCTATTCCATGGGCGATCCCAGCGAATACACCAATCAGATGATCAGCCTGCGGCCCGGAATGAACGTGGGCAGGGATCATCTGCTGCGCAGGCTGATCGATATTCAGTTCAGCCGCAACGACATCAGCTTCACCCGCGGCACATTCCGGGTACGGGGCGACGTGGTGGAGATCATGCCCGCCAGCATGAGCGACAACGGCATCCGCGTGGAATTTTTTGGCGACGAGGTGGACAGGATCAGCGAGATCAACCCGGTGACCGGCAAAGCCGTGCACACGCTGCAGCATATTTCCATTTATCCCGCCACCCATTACGCCACCAGCAGCCTGGAACGCGAGCAGAATATCGCGCATATTGAGGAAGACCTGCTGGAGCAGGTGGAAAAATTCAAATCCGAAGGCAAGCTGTTGGAGGCGGAGCGCATTGCCCAGCGCACACGCTATGATATAGAAATGCTGCGGGAGATCGGTTTTTGCACAGGCATTGAAAACTACAGCCGGTATTTTGACGGCCGCCAGCCCGGCGACGCGCCCTTTACGCTGCTGGATTATTTTCCCAAGGATTTTATTGTTTTCATTGACGAAAGCCACCAGACCATCCCCCAGATCCGCGCCATGTTCAATGGCGACCGGGCCAGGAAAACGGCGCTGGTGGAATACGGCTTCCGCCTGCCCAGCGCCTTTGACAACCGCCCCCTGCGGTTTGAGGAGTTTGAAAGCCGCATTGGCCAAACGCTGTTTGTATCGGCCACGCCCGGCCCCTATGAAGCGGCGCACAGCCTGCAGACTGTGGAGCAATTGATCCGTCCCACCGGCCTGCTGGACCCCAAAATCATCGTACGCCCCGCCACGGGCCAGGTGGATGATTTGCTGGGCGAAATCAATGAAACGGTGGCCCGGGGCGAACGCGTGCTGGTGACCACGCTGACGAAAAAAATGGCCGAAAGCCTGACCGACTACCTGCGCGAAAACGGCGTGCGGGTGCGCTACCTGTACTCCGATATTCAAACGATGGACCGCATGGAGCTGATCCGCGATCTGCGGCTGGGCGCGTATGACGTGCTGGTGGGCATCAACCTGCTGCGTGAGGGCCTGGATATCCCCGAAGTATCGCTGGTGGCCATCCTGGATGCCGACAAGGAGGGCTTCCTGCGCTCGGAAACCAGCCTGGTACAGACCATCGGCCGCGCGGCCCGCAATGCCGAAGGCCGGGTATTGATGTATGCCGACGGCCTCACCGACAGCATGACCTACGCCATCAATGAAACCAACCGCCGCAGGGCCATTCAGGAAGCCTATAATGAGCGGCACGGCATCACCCCGCAATCGGTGAAAAACGCCGTGCGCGCCCTGCTCGAAATCACCGACAAGGCCGAGGACGATGCCCGCCGCTACGGCATGACCGATCAGGAACTGCAGGATCTGATGAAGCAATTGGAGGATCAAATGCTGGCCGCCGCCGGGGATTTGGATTTTGAGAAGGCCGCCAAGCTGCGCGATAAGCTGTTTGAGCTCAAGGGCAGCAAGCCCGCCGACAAGCCCCAGCCCCAGCACAGGAGACGCAGGGAGCATCTGAAGCACGGAAAGTGAGGATCTTTTGCCGTTAGATTTGCATGGGCGATCGTGCATAAACCGGGCCGCAGTTTACGCATACTGACATAAGAATTGACCGGAGGCATGACCATGCAGTATCGAACCGACCTGGCCATCGAGCAGGCGCAGAATTGGAGCGGAGCATCCGGGATACGGATGCGCAGCGCGCGCCTGAACGGCTTTACCCGCACCGAGGTGGAAGTCCAGAGCGAAGAGGCGGCGCGCCGGCTTCAAAAGCCCATGGGGCGATACATTACCTTTGAAACGGCCCCGGTGCACAGCCTGGCCCAGGAAGCGCGGCAAGCGCTTTCCGGGGAAATTGCCTGTGTGCTGCGCAGCCTGCTGCCGCCCTTCGGGGATGTATTGGTGGTGGGCTTGGGCAACCGGCATATCACATCGGACGCCCTGGGCAGCCGGGTATGCGAAAGCGTGCTGGTGACCCGGCACCTGAAGGATACGCTGCCGCCGCCGCTGCAGGGCAGGCTGCGCGGCGTGAGCGCGCTGGCGCCGGGCGTGCTGGGCATCACCGGCATGGAAACGGCCGATATGGTGCGCGGGGCGGTGGAGCAGACACGCCCGGCGGCCATCATCGCCGTGGACGCCCTCAGCGCCCGGGAATGCGGCCGCATCGGCACAGCTATTCAAGTCACCGATACCGGCATTCAGCCCGGCAGCGGCGTGGGGAACCACCGCATGGGACTGACGCTGAGCACGCTGGGCATTCCGGTGATTGCCGTGGGCGTACCCACAGTGGTATACAGCACGGTGATCGTGCGGGACGCGCTGACGCTGCTGCTGCGCTCCATGCCCGAGGAACAGGGCGATCACGCGGCGGCCGCCGATGCCTTGGCGCGCAAGGTCACTCAGCAGCAGCTGGGCGAACTGGTGGTGACGCCCCGGGAGATCGATCAAATGGTGGGCGAGCTGAGCCAGGTATTGGCCATGGGCTTGAATCTGGCGCTGCAGCCCAGGCTTTCGATCCAGGAAATCACAACCCTGATGAATGAAGCCATGTGAGCGCGCATATATATAGGGCAGCCTGTTTTGGGGAGGTTGCCGCATGAAAGCTTTGCGCGGTTTGATGATCATTTTGTTTTTATGCTTATTTTTGAACACCGCGCAGGCAGAGGAGCTTTCCCTTTTTTCGGACGCGGCCCCCGATGAAACGGCTTTTGAACCCATTACGCCCGCTTCCACGGCCGTCATCACGCCCGCTCCGCCCGAAGGATTTACGCTGGAGGTCATTTCATCTCCCTCCGGGCAGCACGCCCAGGGGAGCTTTCGCGTGCTGATCTACCATACCCATACCTATGAAGCCTATACCGCCACCGACGCCATGCCTTATACCCCCACGGAGAAATGGCGCACGGCCAACGAAACGCGCAACATGGTGGCGGTGGGCGGTTATCTGGCCGAATTGCTGGAGAGCGCCGGGGTGGAAGTGGTGCATGATACCACGGCCTTTGAGCCGCCTGTCCTGTCCTCGGCCTATGAACGCTCGCTGGACATGCTGAAAGCGCGGCAGGAAAGCGGGGAACGCTATAATCTGTATATTGATCTGCACCGTGACGCCTACAGCAAAAACAACGGCCCCAACACTGTAGAAAAGGACGGCGTTCAAATGGCGCGGCTGCTGATGCTGATTGGCAAAGGCACCGGCCAAACCGGCGCGGGCTATGCCGAAAAGCCCGATTGGGAAAGCAACCGGCAGATCGCCCAGGCGCTCAGCAACCGGCTGAATCTGCAATGCGACGGATTATGCCGGGGCGTATCGCTGAAAAGCGGGCGGTATAACCAGCATGTGGCTCCCTGCTGCGTGCTGATTGAGGTGGGCAACAACTATAATACGCTGGAAGAGGCCCTGGCGGCCATGCCCTGCCTGGCCAACGCCATCTGCGCGCTGGCCGATGGGCAGATAGAATAAATAAAGGCTGTCTTTTGAAAATCCCCCAGGGGAACAAAAGACAGTCGTGTTTTATACCGCACTTGCATTATTGCCGTCCTTCGATCTATAATACCGGTAGGGAGGTATATGCTTCTATGGATCGATCCGCACTGCCCATTGGCATTTTTGACAGCGGCATGGGCGGGCTCAGCGTGCTGCGTACAGCCCTGCGCATGCTGCCCGACGAGCGCTTTGTTTTTTACGGCGATATTGCCAACGCCCCCTACGGCACCAAAACAGAAGACGAGGTTTACCGCTGCGCCCGAGCGGTGACCGGACGGCTGATGGACGAGGGCGTCAAGGCGCTGGTCATTGCCTGCAATACGGCCACCTGCGCCGCCGCGGCCCAATTGCGGGATGAGTTTCCCGATTTTATCATCGTAGGCATGGAGCCCGCGCTGAAGCTGGCCCATGACCAATGTCCGGAAGGCCGCATCCTGGTGCTCGCCACGCCAGTTTCCCTGGCCTCGCAAAAGTACCGCAGGCTCTACGAAAGCTACGGTGAGCACGCCGTTTCGCTTCCCTGCCCCGGGCTGATGGAATTTGTGGAGCGGGGCGATATCGACAGCGAAGAACTCAAGGGCTATTTAAAAGAAAAATTCGGCCCCTATCTGGCGGACGGCCAGGCGCCCTCCGCCGTGGTACTGGGCTGCACCCATTATGTTTTTCTGAAAAGCACGGTGCAGTCGCTGCTGCCCGCGGCCACCCGGGTGCTGGACGGAAACGAGGGCACTGTTCGCCAATTGCGGCGCAGGCTGGAACAGCAGGGGCTGCTTTCGGCGGCGCGCCCGGCAGGCGAACGCTTTTCCCTGGGCTTTCATCTGGCGGAAAACGCCGGGAAAGCCGATAGCCTGGCCCGTAAGCTATTGCGTATTCCAGAATAGTCATGTATAAATTGATACCAAGTTGTACAAACGGGTAATTTTTCGGTCAAAACTATTGCTATTCCGGATCACTTCTGCTAAAATAAACGATGTATGTGACTTGGAACGCAGACTCATGAATACCAAGCGATCATAGTACAAATCTATATTTGATTTTATAGGGGGAACGACGACAATGGCTGATTACAAAACCAAAGACAACCGCAACATCGCCTTGCTTGGTCATGGCAGCGAGGGTAAAACCACGCTGACCGAAGCCATGCTGTTTGCCGCTGGCATGATCGACCGCCAGGGCAAAGTGGAAGCCGGCAATACCGTGACCGACTTCGATCCCGAAGAAAACAAGCGCACCATTTCCATCAGCGCCGCCACCGCGCCTGTGGAATGGAAGGGCACCAAGATCAACGTGATCGACGTTCCCGGCTATTTTGATTTTATCGGAGAAATGATGGGTCCCCTGCGCGTAGTGGAAACCGCCGCCATCGTGGTGGGCGCTGTTTCCGGCCTGACGGTGGGCGCCGAAAAAGCCTGGGCCTATGCCAAGAAGAACAACGTGGCCCGCATGTTCATCGTCAACCGCATGGACGCTGAAAACGCCAACTATGAGCGCACCATCGAGCAGCTGCGCGAAAAATTCGGCAGCAGCGTCGTTCCCGTTCTTCTGCCCATCGGTGAAGGCGCCAATTTCAAGGGCGTGGTGAACGTGCTGGAGAACAAAGCCTACGGCGGCAAGGGCAAGGACCTGAAGGAAATGCCCGTGCCCGCCGATATGGCCGGCGCCATTGAAAGCGCCACCGCCGAAATCACCGAAGCGGCCGCCGAGGCTGTGGACGAGCTGCTGGAAAAATACTTTGAAGAGGGCGAGCTGAGCCACGAGGAAATCCTGCAGGGCTTCAGCGCCGGCATGAAGAGCGGCACCATCGTTCCCGTGGTCCCGGTATCCGCCATCACCGGCATCGGCGTGGCCAAGCTGCTGGACATCATGAGCGCTTACCTGCATTCCCCCGAGCATACCGAATACACCGGCATCAACCCGAAGAACGGCGAAGCCGTTACCCGCAAGGGCGCGGGCGATCCCTTCAGCGCCTTTGTATTCAAGACCATCGCTGACCCCTTCGTGGGCAAGCTGAGCCTGCTGAAGGTTTGCAGCGGCACGCTGACCAGCGGCACCGCGCTGTACAACGCCAACGCCGAAAAGTCTGAAAAGGCCGGCGGCCTGTTCATCATGCGCGGCAAGAACCAGATGAACATCGGCCAGGTCAACACCGGCGATATCGCCGCCCTGAGCAAGCTGCAGATCACCAATACCGGCGACACCCTGTGCGACGCCGCCAACCCCGTGCGTTTTGAGCAGATCGAATTCCCGGAACCCTGCGTACAGAAGGCCGTTTTCGCCGCCAAGCAGGGCGAGGAAGACAAGGTATTCGGCGGCCTGGCCCGTCTGCAGGAAGAGGATCCTTCCATCCGTCTGGAAAAGAACGTGGAAACCACCGAAACCATCCTGTGGGGCCAGGGCGAACTGCATCTGGACGTGATCCGCAACAAGCTGCAGAGCAAGTTTGGCGCCAACGCCGTGCTGCAGGATCCCCGTATCCCCTACCGTGAAACCATCCGCAAGACCGTATCCTGCCAGGGCCGTCATAAGAAGCAGTCCGGCGGTCACGGCCAGTTTGGCGACGTGTGGATCGAGTTCCGTCCCATCGGAGACACCAATATCGATTTCGAATTTGAAGACGCCGTTGTGGGCGGCGTGGTGCCCCGCAACTTCATCCCCAGCGTGGAAAAGGGCCTGCGCGAGAACATCAAGAAGGGCGTTCTGGCCGGTTATCCCATGGTGGGCCTGCACGCCAAGCTGTATGATGGCTCCTACCATCCGGTAGACTCCTCCGAAATGGCCTTCAAGACCGCTGCCCGCATCGCCTATAAGAAGGGCTGCATGGACGCTTCCCCCGTGCTGCTGGAGCCCATTATGCACGTTGAAGTGCTGGTTCCCGACGAGTACATGGGCGACGTGATGGGCGATATGAACAAGCGCCGCGGCCGCATCATGGGCATGAACCAGGTGGACGGCCTGCAGCAGGTGGTTGCCGAAGCGCCCCTGGCCGAAATGTTCAAGTATGCCACCGACCTGCGCAGCATGACCCAGGCCCGCGGCAGCTTCACCATGAAATTTGAGCGGTACGAGGAAGTGCCCGCCGACGTGGCCAAGAAGATCATCGAATCCGCCCAGAAGGACGAAGACGAAGAAGAGTAATTCCCTTATCCGTGTTTTACAGCCGTTCCGCATCGCGGAGCGGCTGTTTGTATGTAATTTCATAACGCCGCATACCTTGACAGTCCCGCAAAATATGTTATATAATATCAAAAAAACACAGTGAGGTGCGTTATTATGGGTTATTTCGTATTTAAGAAGACCAATACCGGCGTCAAATTTGACTTGGTTGCCGGAAACCATGAAGTGATCGCCACCAGCGAAGTGTACAAGTCCGATTCTTCCTGCAAGAAGGGCATCGCCAGCGTGCGCCGCAATGCCCCAATCGCCAACCTGGAAGATAAAACGGTGGAACCCGTGGTCACCGCCCGCTGCCCCAAATTTGAGGTATACACTGACAAGGCCGGTGAATATCGCTTCCGCCTGAAGGCCACCAACGGCCAGATCATCGCCACCTCTGAGGGCTATGTGGCCAAGGCCAGCTGCCTGAACGGCATCGAGAGCGTGCGCAAGAACGCCGCGGATGCCGATATCAAGGTGAAAGAGTAAAGCGTAACCGTAAAATCAATAAGGGGCTGTCCCATAACGTCAAACGCAAATGCGGCGCGGGGGCAGCTCCTCTTTTTTGTACGTTAAAAGGACTGCCCTGTGATGGGCAGCCCTTTTGGCCCGGAAGCCCGCTTGGCGGACATTGCATCCGGCAAGCCTGCATTGCATTACATATCGTTGCTGCGGGAATAGTTGGGCGCTTCGCGGGTGATATAAATATCATGGGGATGGCTTTCCTGAAGACCGGCGTTGGTGATGCGGATGAACTCAGCATCCCTGCGCATATCGTCTACGGTGGCGCATCCGCAATAGCCCATGCTGGCGCGCAGGCCGCCCACCATCTGGAAGATGGTATCGGCCAGGGCGCCCTTGTAGGGCACGCGGCCCTCCACGCCCTCGGGCACCAGCTTTTTGGCGTCCTCCTGGAAATAACGGTCACGGCTGCCCTGGGCCTGCTCCATGGCGCCCATGGAGCCCATGCCGCGGTATACTTTAAAGGAACGGCCCTGATAGATTTCCATGGCGCCGGGGCTTTCCTCGGTGCCGGCCAGCACGCCGCCCAGCATCACGGCGGATGCGCCGGCCGCCAGGGCCTTGGCGATATCGCCGGAATACTTGATGCCGCCATCGGCAATCACGCGGATGCCATGCTTGTCGGCTTCGTTGGCGCAGTCAGCCACGGCGGTGATCTGGGGCACGCCGATGCCCGCCACCACGCGGGTGGTGCAGATAGAGCCGGGACCGATGCCCACCTTGACGCAGTCCACGCCGGCGGCGATCAGGTCGTGGGTGGCGCCGGCAGTGGCCACATTGCCGGCAAACAGCTGGATATCAGGAAACTCCTTGCGGATCTCCTCAATGGTTTTGAGCTCGCCCATGCTGTGACCTTGGGCGGTTTAGTTGGTAATCAAATCCACCT
>JAFUGB010000005.1 GCA_017469605.1 Clostridia bacterium | reverse complement strand
CCGGCCAGCTTGAACTGGGCCCGGCGGTCGCTGTTGCCGCACAGCACGGCCGCCACCAGGGCAGCGCAGGCACCGGTGCCGCAGGCCAGCGTTTCGCCGCTGCCGCGCTCCCACACCCGCATTTGCAGCACGCTCCGGTCGATCACGCGGACAAACTCCACGTTGGTACGCCGGGGAAATAGCGAATGGTGCTCAAACATGGGGCCAATGAACGGCAGATCCAGCACCTCGGGATCGCGCACAAACACCACGCAATGGGGATTGCCCATGCTGACGCAGGTGATGAACCACATCTGCCCGATCACCTGCAGCCTGTGGCGCAGGACGATCTGGCCGGGAAGGTCCACCGGGATCAGCCGGGGCTCCAGCACAGGCGTGCCCATATCCACAGTGACCGACTCCACCTTCTCCCCCGCGGTATGCAGCGAAAGGTGCCGGATACCGCTGCCGGTATGCAGGTCGATTTCGGTTTCCCTGGTCATCCCGCGCTCATAAAGGTATTTGCCAATACAGCGGGCTGCGTTGCCGCACATTTCGGCCTCGCTGCCATCCTTATTGAAGATGCGCATGGAAAAGGGTAGCCGCTCGGCCGGCTCCAGCAGCACAATGCCGTCCCCGCCCACGCCGGTGTGCTCCCGGCACATTTCCACGGCAAGACGCGACGGATCGGATACGTATTCCTCAAAACAATTGATGAACAAATAGTCGTTGCCAATTCCGTGCATCTTGGTAAAATGCATTTTCGTCTCTCCCTTTTCCGTTTTCGTTCAGTATGCGCAAAAGCGTCGGTTTACATTCTTTCGGGGGCTTCCATGCCGATCAGGTACAGGCCGGTTTTTATCACGCTGCGCACAGCGCGGGTCAGCTGCACGCGGGCTGCCTGCGCCTCGGGCTCGCCCTCCAGGATGCGGTGCTCATAATAATACTTGTTATAAGCCTTGGCGATCTCGGTAACGGCGCGTGTAACCATAAAGGGCTCATTGGTGCGGCAGGCGGCGCGCACATCCTCGGGGAACCGGGCCAGCAGCCGCAGCACGGCCTGGGCCTCATCGTCCAGCAGGGCGGTATAATCAGGCGTCGCTTCAATATCGCCCGCCTTGCGCAGCACCGAGCCGCAGCGGGCATGGGTGTACTGCACATAGGGGCCGGTTTCGCCGTCAAAGTTCAGCGCGCGATCCCACCAGAAATCGATATCCTTGATGCGGCTGTTCTGCAGGTCGCTGTACACAACGGCGCCCACGCCCACCTGCCGGGCCACCTCTTCTTTGTTTTCAAGGTTCGGGTTTTTCTGATTGATGATTTCCAGCGCCTTTTCCTGGGCGCGCTGGAGCAGATCGTTGAGGTAGATCACCCGGCCCTCCCGGGTGGAAAGGGTCTGTCCTTCATAGCTGACCATGCCAAAGGCCACATGCTCCAGCTGGTCCTTTGCCCAGGGATAGCCCATGAGCTCCACCACCTTGAACCACTGGCGGAAATGCAGATCCTGCTGATAGGCCACGATATACAGGCATTTGTCAAAATGATAGGTATCCTTGCGATAAAGCGCCGCGGCAATATCCCGGGTGGCGTAAAGCGTGGCGCCATCGCGCTTGACGATCAGGCAGGGCGGCATTTTCCAGGGTTCCAGGTCAACCACCTGGGCGCCGTCGGACTCCACCAGCAGGTTTTTATCCCGCAGCTCGTTGATCACGCGATCCATTTTATTATTATAGAAGCTTTCCCCGGCGTAGCTGTCAAACTGCACGCCCAGGACATCATATACCTTCATGGCGTCCTTGAGGGTCACTTCCTTGAACCAATTGAAAATTTCCAGCGCCTCGACATCGCCGTCCTCGATCTTTTTAAACCAGGCGCGGCCCTCATCCTCCAGCTCCGGATGCGCCTTGGCCTCCTCATGGAAGCGCACGTACAGCCGGGTCATTTCATCCACGCCGCCGGCTTCCACCTCTTCGCGAGTGCCCCAGCGCTTATAAGCGCAGATCATTTTGCCAAACTGCGTTCCCCAGTCCCCCAGGTGGTTCACCGACACCGTTTTCCAGCCAAGGAAATCATAGATACGGCGGAGGCTGTTGCCGATCAGGGTGGTGCTCAGATGCCCGATATGGAATCGCTTGGCAATATTGATGCTGCTGTAATCCATCACCACGGTTTTGCCCTTGCCTTCTTCGCTGCTTCCCCATTTTTCGGGGGCAGCCATTACCTTTTGCAGGGTATCCCGGGCAAAATTCTCCCTGTTCAGGAAGAAATTCAGATATCCGTTTACATTTTCCGCCCGGCAAAGCGCAGGCTTATCAATGGCTTCGCACAGCTTTTGCGCGATCATGGGCGGACCCATGCGCAGGGCTTTGGAGAGTCGGAAGCAGGGAAAGGCAAAATCGCCCATTTTGCTGTCCGGCGGCACCTCGAGCAGCGCTTCTTACTGAATGCCGGTCTCCGCGCCGGGAAAGGCTTTTGCCACCGCTTCCTCCACGGCTTGCGCGATCATGGCCTTGATTTCCATCGCAATTCCCTCCAGTAAAATAGGTTATCAATAATTGTATCACGATTGTTTTTTTTTGACAATGTTCTTCATGGGAGCCTTGCGTATTTTTTCTTTCATGTGGCGTAGAAAAAGCATCCGTGGCGTGCTATAATACTTTTATCGCTTTTTGGGAGGATGCCTATGCCGATGATTGCCGTGACCCCCAGTTGGGATAATAATACCCGCCGCATGGTGGTAAACCATGATTATATAAACGCCGTAACCGACGCGGGCGGCATCCCGGCGGTGATTCCGCCCATTGGGGACGCAGAGCGCCTGCGGGCTGCCCTTGACCGGTGCGACGGGCTGCTGCTGACGGGCGGGGACGACGTTAATCCCGCCTGCTACGGCGAGGAAAAGCTGCCCTGCTGTGGTGAACTGACGCCCGAGCGCGATTTTGCCGAACCCGTCCTGATCCGCCGCGCCATGGAACGCGGCATACCCATCCTGGGCATTTGCCGGGGCATGCAGATCCTGAACGCAACCCTGGGCGGCACACGGTACCAGGATATCGCCCTGCAGTTCAGCAACGCGCTCAAGCACCCCTGTTATGATATCCCGGCGGACGATGCCCATACCATGCGCCTGCTGCCGGACACGCTGCTGCGCCGGGTAATGGGTACGGATCAGTGCATGGTCAACAGCCGCCATCACCAGGCTGTAAAAAAGCTGGCTCCCGGCCTGCGGGCCAGCGCCCAGGCGCCCGACGGTCTCATTGAGGGCATGGAAGCCGCCGACGGCCGCCCCATCCTGTGCGTGCAGTGGCATCCCGAAAGCATCCAGCGGCGGCTGCCCGAGCATTTGCGGCTGTTTCGTTGGCTGGTGACGGAGGCAGGCAAATGAAAATCGCGCTGATCGCTGACCTGCACGGCAACCTGCCCGCCACCCAGGCCGTGGCCGCCGATATTGAAAAGCGCGGCGCCGACGCCATCTGGTGTCTGGGCGATATGGTGGGCAAAGGGCCCTCCTCCGTTGAGACCTTTGACTGGGCGCTGGAAAACTGCAGCGTAATCCTGCGGGGCAACTGGGATGAGGGCATCGCCTTCCGCCAATTCGCTGAAAACGACCAATACTATTATGATCAGCTGGGCGAAGCGCGAATGAAAAAGCTGGGCGAGCTGCCGCTGGAGCATCATGCCTGGCTGTCCGGACGGCATGTGCGGCTGATCCACGGACGGCCCATCATGCCCCAGCTGCAAGGCACCTATGAGCCCGAGCAGGACCTGGCCTGGCTGTTTGACCCCGATTTTGACACGGTGGGCTACGGCGATATCCACCACGCCGGCCTGCGGGCGCTGCACCGCGGCAGGCTGCTGTTCAGCCTGGGCAGCGTGGGCAACAGCATCCGCTTGCCCATGGCGCAGTACGCCATGCTTTCCTGCCGCCCGGGGCGGGAAAAAGCCGATTTTGACCTGCAGTTCATTTACCTGAATTATGACGCCGAACGCGCAGTGCGCCATGCCCGGCAATCCCCTGGCATGCCGCACCGCCAGGCGTATATCCAGGAGGTCACCACGGGCGTATACGGCCGGGCCTTCAACCAGGCGGCTGAAAAATAAAAGGAGCACTAAATAAAAGGAGCACTTATGAAGCAACTGCGCAGGGCGCTTGGGCTGCTTGCCGTCAGCCACGGGCCGCTGTTTCTGTTTGAAACGGTATACAGGCTGGCCGGAGCGGCGCTGCTGGTGCCCGGCTTCAGCGCTTGCTTTGCCGGCCTCATGCGAATCACCGGCTACCGATATCTGACCGCGGAAAACCTACGGTCTTTTGCGGCTCATCCGGTGACGCTGGCCGTCTCCCTGCTGCTGTGGGCGCTGATTGCCCTGTATTTTCTGATTGACATCGGCACCGTGCTGTGCATGCTGGACCTGGCGGCCCAGGGGCGAAAATGCAGCGTACTGTTTGCTCTGCGGCACGCGCTGCGCGCCTTCAGGCGCCCCTGGGGCGCGTCCCGTTTGCTCCTGCTGGCTTATTTGCCTGTCCTGGGCGTTTTTTTGCATCTGGGAACGATGGCGGCATTGGTATTTACCGTTCGCATTCCTGTGCCCGTATTGGATTTCATACTGAAGCATCCGCTGTATATTTTCCTGTCGGCGCTGGCATTTACGCTGCTTGGCGGATGGATGATGCGCTGGCTTTATGTGCCCATTTTCCATCTTTCCGGCGTGGCCGGCTTCCGGGAAGCCCGCAGAAAAAGCGTCCTACTGGCACGCAAATACTGGTTTCAAAACCTGGCATGTGTTTTTCTGGTTCAATGTGCGCTGATGCTGTTTTACGGGCTGGCGGCGCTGGCCGGCATCCTGCTCCTTCGGGTGGTATCGGCCAGCCTGGCCCGTTCCTTCCTGACCTCCCATGTGCTCACCTTTCTGGTATCGGCGCTGCTGGCGGTGAGCATTTTGTCCATTCCCGCCACTTACGCCATGATCTATGCGCTGCTTGAGCGCCAGACGGAATCTCTGGGACAAAGCATGACGCACATTACGGCGGAGGAAGGGCCTGTAACATCCCGCGCGCGCAGGCTGCGCCGCGTCCTGGGCGCGCTGGCCATCCTGGGCGCGCTGGCAGGCTGTATACTGATCATATACCGCTATCAGCGCCGGCGCTATAACCTGGACATCGAGTATCTGCGCACCATGGAGGTTACCGCCCATCGCGGCGATTCGGCCCATTCCCCGGAAAACACCATGGCCGCTTTTCAAACCGCCTGGAACAACGGCGCTGACTGGATCGAGCTGGACGTGCGCCAAAGCAGCGA
Source organism: Clostridia bacterium (assembly GCA_017469605.1). Lineage (GTDB taxonomy): Bacteria > Bacillota > Clostridia > Christensenellales > Aristaeellaceae > SFMI01. The sequence continues at coordinate 1,070 of JAFUGB010000005.1, read as the reverse complement.
CGGCGTAATCTATTGCATGCATGACAGCACCTTTACCCGGGTCACCGGCGTAAAAAAGCAATCCTGGGAACTGAGCTGGCCCGAAATAAGCCAGTTGGACGCGGGGAGCCATTTCAGCGGCGCGTTCGCGGGCGAGCGGCTGCCGCTGCTGGAGGAGGCCATTGATTTTGCCGCGCAAAGCGGCGTCCGGCTGAACATAGAGTTAAAGCCCACGGCCCATGATAGCGACCTGGAACAGGCCACGGCCGATATCATCCGGCAAAAGGGCTTTGAAGATCAATGCGTGGTGACCTGTCAACGCTACCTCTCCCTGGAAAAGCTGAAGGAATACGCTCCCGAATTGACCACGGTATACGTGATGCCCATGGTATACGGAAATCTGGATCAGCTCACCGCCGCCGACCATTTCAGCGTTTCCTATCATTTTATCAACCGGGACATGGTTTCCCGCCTGCACCAGAAAGGCAAGCAGGTTTACGCCTGGACCGTGGACCGGGCCGATATCATGCAGCGTATGATCGACCTGGGCGTGGACAATATCATCACCAACAACGTGGCCCTGGGCAAGGCCTGCGTCAGCGCGGCAGCCGCCAGCGATATCGTGCAGACGCTGGTGGAAGAGTTCGTGGAAGATACCGACGCGCACTGAAGACCGCTTAGATGAATGTAGGTTTTCCCAGTTATCAGCAATCAAGGCACACAAATCTCCATCCGCCGGGCGGTGAACAAGGGCGTCCTTCTTATAATAAAAAGCAAGTTGGCGGGAAGGAGACGAACGGGGGAACGATAAGGGCCTGCGCGGCCCTTATGATCCTGCGGCAAGGGATTCATCCCTTGCATCCCGCCGGTCGAACCAGCTTAAAGGAAACAACAAACAATTTGCGCCTGTACCTTGGATGCTGCAAGAGAGCTTCCGGGCAAAAGAAAACCCGTTGGCCAGCCGAAAAATAAGTTTACTTATTTTTCAGTCTGTCCAGCGGGTTTTCGCTGTGCGCTTTGCGCACAGCATGCACGGCTTTGCCGTGCTGCCCGGAAGCGGATCGTTGCGTTACCGTTCCTCTTTGCGATTG
>JAFUGB010000118.1 GCA_017469605.1 Clostridia bacterium | reverse complement strand
CTTAAAATCCAGCATAGCATCCGCGCCGCGCATGACCGTTTCCACGGAGGGATCGGGCTCAATGCCGTCAAAAATCTTTACTTCCATGCCGGCTTCTTTGAGATAGGCTTCCGCCCGATCCAGGAAACCAAACTTTTTCATGCTGCCGCCGCCCACGCAGATCATGGCTCTTTTGCCCTTAAAAGTTTTCAGCGTCTCCAACGCGCCTTTTCCATGATACAGATCCCTGGGAAGAGTAAACCGTGCCATACTTGTGACCTCCTATATATATATTAATCATGTTGGTTTCTTCAAACCGACAACAGTATATCGATATTTGTATATAAAATGAATTACCAAAATGGCATATCAACTATATCACAACATATCAAAAGGACCGTTTTTTCAAGTGTTTTATATGAAGTGATATAGCGGTAATACAAAACTAATCATTCTTTCTTTATCGATTTTCTTTTATAATACCGAAGGTGAAAGCGGAAGATTGCATATTTTCCGAACAAGCTCAAATCACTAATAGTGCATCAGCGATAAAAGGAGGAAGCGGAAGATGAAGAACTATTTTGATCTTAAGGGGCAGGTCGCCATTGTGACCGGGTGCTCCACTGGTCTGGGTGTGCAGATGGCCAAAGCGCTGGCAAATCAAGGCGCAAACATCGTGGTGGTTGCCCGTCGCCAGAACATGATCGATGAAGTAGCCAAGCAGATCGCCGATGAATTCAAGGTAGAAACCCTGGCCATTCGCTGCGACATCACTGATACCGATGCCGTGAACGCCATGGTTGATCAGGTGATGGCCAGTTTTGGCCGCGTAGATATCCTGATTAACAATGCTGGTACCGGCGCTGTGGCTCCCGCCGAGGATATCACCGATGATCAGTTCCAGAATGAAATGAACATCGACCTGTTCGGCTCCTTCCGCGTGGCTCGCGCCGTGGCAAAGAAGGCCATGATCCATGCCAAGTATGGGCGTATTATCAACATAGCCTCCATGTACGGCTTGGTGGGAAATAAAATTGCCGGTTCTGCGCCGTATCATGCTGCCAAAGGCGGTGTAGTCAACATGACCCGCGCGCTGGCCGCTGAATGGGGAAAATACAACATTACTGTCAATTCCATCTGCCCCGGTTATTTCTACACCGATCTTACCCGTGACACACTGAACAGCGACTTCTTCCAGGCTAACGCAAAAACCATGATTCCCGAAGAACGCTATGGAGAAGAAGGCGAACTGGATACCGCCGCCATTTTCCTGGCTTCTCCTGCCTCCAGCTATGTCACCGGTGTGAATTTGGCTGTTGACGGTGGCTATACAGCCATGTAAGGAAAAATACATTGATTCGCCAGTCCGCCATGCGGACAGACATACGTTCAAAGGCGGCTCTTCATCGTAAGGGCCGCTTTTCATCAGAATGGAGTGAAATTATGTATAAAATCGTCAGAAAACGGGTGCTCAATCCAACCGTGACCCAGATCGAGGTGGATGCTCCGCTGGTTGCCCGTAAGGCAAAGCCGGGCCAATTCATCATCCTGCGCGTGGATGAGGAAGGTGAGCGCATCCCATTGACCGTGGCAGGCACGAATCCCGAAGAAGGCACGGTGAAGATTATCTTCCAGGTGGTAGGCGCAACCACAGAAATTCTCAATCATAAAGAGGCGGGCGATTTCATCCAGGACTTTGCCGGACCTTTGGGTGTGGCTACCCATACCGAAGGCATTAAAAATGTCTGCGTTGTAGGCGGCGGTGCGGGTTGCGCCATCGCCATGCCGGTGGCGGAGGAATTTCATCGTCTCGGCGCGAAAGTCACCAGCATTATCGGCTTTCGGAACAAGGATTTGCTGATCCTGGAGGATGAGTTCAAGGCTTGTTCCGACAAATTGATCGTAATGACCGACGATGGCTCTTATGGACGTCATGGCAATGTGACCGTGCCGCTGAAGGAAATGCTGGAAGCGGGCGAACAATTTGATATGATCATCACCATCGGCCCCCTGATCATGATGAAATTTGTGGTCGCTGCCGCCAAGCCCTTCGGCGTGCCGGTCACCGCCAGCATGAACCCGATTATGATTGATGGCACCGGCATGTGCGGCGGCTGCCGGATCACGCTGATCCAGGATGGCAAGCGTGTCACCAAATTCGCCTGTGTGGACGGTCCTGATTTCAATGGCTATGAGATCGATTTTGACGAAGCCATGAGCCGTGGCCGCATGTACGCGGAATACGAGCGTCACGCTTACGAAGAAGCCTGCAATCTGTTCAAAGGCGCGTAAGGAGGAAAAATACGATGGCTGTCAATCCGAAGAAACATGAAATGCCTACCCAGGCGCCCGAAGTACGCGCGCACAATTTCCAGGAAGTGGCCCTGGGCTACCCTGTGGAAATTGCCGTAGAAGAAGCCAAGCGGTGCCTGAACTGCAAAAACAAGCCCTGCGTCAATGGCTGCCCGGTGAATATCGATATTCCCGATTTCATCATGCAGATCAAGCAGAACAATTTTGAAGAAGCGTATCAAATCATCAGCAAATCCTCCTCCCTGCCAGCCGTGTGTGGGCGGGTCTGTCCCCAAGAAACACAGTGCGAAAGCCAATGCACGCTGCACGTTCGTGCCAAAATGGATCCCGTGGGCATCGGCCGTTTGGAGCGGTTTGTGGCGGACTGGCACAACGCCCATGCCAATGAAAAGGCGCAAGCTCCCGCGCCCAACGGCCACAAGGTGGCTGTGGTGGGCGCTGGTCCTTCCGGCCTGACCTGCGCAGGCGATTTAGCGAAAAAAGGCTATAAAGTCACCATCTATGAAGCGCTGCATACCGCGGGCGGCGTGCTGGTGTACGGCATTCCGGAATTCCGCCTGCCAAAGTCCATTGTGGCCAAGGAAGTGGATACGCTGAAGGAATTGGGCGTGGATGTGGAAACCAACGTGATCATCGGCAAAACCCTGACGATTGATGAACTGTTTGAGATGGACTTTGAAGCAGTATTTGTGGGCTCCGGCGCGGGATTGCCAAACTTCATGAATATTCCCGGCGAAGCATACAAAGGCGTGTATTCTGCCAATGAATTTTTGACCCGCAGCAATCTGATGAAAGCCTACAAGGACAAACCGCAAACGCCCATCATGAAGGGCGGCAGGGTAGCCGTGGTGGGCGGCGGCAACGTGGCCATGGACGCGGCCCGCACCGCCCTGCGCCTGGGCGCGGAAAAGGTGTATATCGTCTATCGCCGTTCCATGGAAGAATTGCCTGCCCGGAAGGAAGAAGTGGAGCACGCGGAGGAAGAGGGCATCGATTTCCGGCTGCTGTGCAACCCCATCGAAATTTTGGGCTACAGTAATCCCGATGATCCCCGCGATCCCAAGAATGGCTTTGTTACCGGCATCCGCTGCGTGAAGATGGAATTGGGTGAGCCGGATGCTTCCGGCCGTCGCCGCCCTGTGGTAATTCCCGGCAGCGAGTTCGATCTGGACGTGGATACCGTCGTCATGTCCATCGGCACCAGCCCCAATCCGCTGATCAAGAGCACCACCAAAGGCCTGGAAGTGAACAAATGGGGCGGTATCATCGTGAATGAAGATGGTCTCACCTCCCGCGAACACGTCTATGCGGGCGGCGATGCCGTGACCGGGGCCGCTACCGTGATTTCCGCCATGGGTGCGGGAAAAGTGGCTGCGAAGGCCATTGATGAAGCCCTGTCCGGCAAGTAATCCTATGAGATTGTTTCTTCACCCAAACGGCACGACACCGGACCGCAGGAGAACGGCTTTTCAGGCGGTGGAGACGCTCTCCCGACAATTTGATTGTGTGATCGCGCCGGAAAATGCCAGTTGGCTGGATATTTCCTCTTGTAAATCCGGCGGGCCGGAAGATTGCGATATGATCTGTGCGATCGGCGGGGATGGCACTATTCTGCATGCTGCCATTCCTGCCCTGCGGGCAGGAAAACCACTGTTTGGCATCAATATGGGGCATCGCGGTTATCTCTGCGCCTTCAATCGGGATGAATTGCCGGATTTGGACGAGCAATTGCTGTCTGCTCTCATTCCTTCATCCCGTACCCTGTTGGGCTTTTCGTGGCATGGCGAAGAACGCTTCGCGGTGAACGATATCATTATCGCCAAAGGCGAGTTTGGCACAACTGTCACGGTATCTGCCCAGGAGGGAAAGAACACCTTTGGACAATGGCAGGGAGATGGGATTGTAGTGGCAACACCTACGGGTTCCAGCGGCTATAACGCCTCCGCAGGCGGGCCGCTGCTGACACCGGATTGCGGATGCTTCGTACTCAATCCCCTGTGCCCGGTAGCGCATAACGGAAATGCGATCATCTATCCTGATGTTCAATTTCTCTCCCTTCAGGCAAAAACACGCGATGCTCAGCCAGATGCCCAGGTGTATGTGGATGGAACGCTGCTGGGACCGCTCGAGCATGCGCTGAATCTGCACAAATACGAAAAGACCTTAACGCTTTTGATTCGAGCATAAACAAAACCGTGCCTGGTTCATTGCCAGACACGGTTTTGTTTTTTCATTCTTTATTTAACGTAATTCACATGAAGCAGTTCATGTTCCCGTCCACAGAGAATGCCGCCTTCGCTATACATTTCCTTCATCAGCGGATTATCCTGGGAACGTTTGATGGTGCTGATCTTATCAGAACGGTACAGGCTGTCACCGCGCTTCCCCCGATGACGATGGGAGATATAGGGCTGGCCAGCACCGCTGATGCAGCCGCCCCTGCAAGCCATCACTTCCACCAAATCATACTGCAAATCTCCCCGCATAATGCCCTTTACGATCTTGCGGGCATTGGCCAGGCCACTGCAGACGGCAATGTGCAGCTGACGATCACCATAGGGAATATAGACTTCCTTCACATCTTCCATTCCACGGATACCGGTATATTCGATCTGGGCCAGCGTCGTTTTGGAATTGTCCGAGGCGATTTTGCGAAGCACAGCCTCGGTTACGCCGCCCGTCACACCGAAGATTACGCCTGCACCAGACATCGTACCAAAGGGCAGATCGACAGCTTCCGGCTCCAATTCATTGAACATGATGCCAGATCGCTTGATCATTCGGATCAGTTCCTGCGTGGTAATCACATCATCGGTGTTCGATCCATCCTCGGTGGTAAATTCGGGGCGCTTGGCCTCAAATTTCTTGGCTGTACAGGGCATCAGCGCCACATGGTAATGGCTGGTTTTTCCCTCTGGCAGCTTATCTTGATAATATTCCTTGATCACCGCGGCAAACATGCTCATGGGGGAACGGCAGGTGGAAACGTGGGGCAAAAATTCGGGATATTTCTTTTCCACAAACTGTACCCACGCAGGGCAGCAGGAGGTAAACAGCGGCAAAGTGCCGCCGTTTTGCAGACGATCCACAAATTCGTTGGCTTCCTCTATCACCGTCAAATCCGCGCCGGTGGCGGTATCATATACTTCGTCAAAACCCATCCGGTGCAGGGCGGCCACGATACGGCCCATGGCGTTTTCACCGTCACCCAGGCCCAATTCCCTGCCGATGCCCACCCGGACGGCGGGTGCGATTTCGCAGGTGACAAACACCTTGGGATCATCCAATTTGTTCCAGACCTTCGCCGTATCATCCCGCACGATGATGGCCCCCGTTGGGCAGGCGGCGGCACATTGACCGCAATTCACGCACAGGGATTCAGCCAAGGGCTTTCCAAAAGCCGTGCTGATGGTGGCTTTGGAGCCGCGGTGGGCAAAATCAATGGCTCCCACATGCTGGATTTCATTGCATTCTCGCACGCAATCGCCGCAGAGAATGCACTTGCTGGGATCGCGGATGATGCTGGGCGAGGATTCATCCCGATGGGATTCCGTTTTATCATTGGGAAAACGCACGCCCGTGATGCCGAACTGCACCGCCAGCTCCTGCAAACTGCACCGACCGCTCTTTTCGCAGGTGGTGCAATCCCGGCAATGGCTGGCAAGAAGCAATTCCAGAATATTCTTGCGGTATTGGCGCAGGCGGCCTGTATTCGTCCGAATCTTCATGCCTTCCCGCGGGATGGTGGAGCAGGAAGCCATCAAACGCCCCCGTTCATCCTCCACCATGCACATGCGGCAAGCGCCGTAAATGGATAGATCGGAGTGATAACAGAACACCGGCAGCTTTATCCCTGTTTTGCTGATGACTTCCAGCAGATTGCGTTCGCCCTCGATTTTTACGGGAATGCCGTCCACTTCCATCATATTTTTCATCTGCATATCTTACGCCTCCTCGCTGACAGCGCCGAAGGAACAGTTGCTGATGCAGGCGCCGCATTTGATACATTTGGCTTGGTCGATGGTAAAAGGAGATTTGATTTTGCCGCTGATGGCGTTCACCGGGCAGTTCCGGGCGCACTTGGAGCAACCCTTGCACTTTACTGGGTCAATGGTGAACACTTTGAGCTTCCCGCACTGCCCGGCAGGGCAGCGTTTACGGTAAATGTGGGCTTCATATTCCTCACGGAAATTCTGGATGGTGGAAATGACGGGCGACGGAGCCGTTTTGCCCAGGCCGCACAGGGCGGTATTGGAGATGGTATCAGCCAGTTCCTCCAGGCGCTCAATATCGCCGTCCTCGCCCTTTCCCTCGGTGATGCGCTCCAGGATTTCCAGCATCCGCTTGGTGCCCTCCCGGCAGGGAACGCACTTGCCGCAGGATTCATTCTGGGTAAAGTTCATAAAGAATCGGGCGACCTCCACCATGCAGGTTTTATCGTCCATCACAACCAATCCGCCGGAGCCGATCATGGCTCCCACCTTGGCCAGCGAATCAAAGTCCAGGGGAATATCCAAATCCTTTTCAGTCAAACAACCACCGGAGGGGCCACCAATCTGCACCGCTTTGAATTTGGTGCCGCCCCGCATACCGCCGCCGATGTCAAAAATCACTTCCCGCAGTGTGGTGCCCATGGGCACTTCGATCAGGCCGGTATTCCGGATGGTGCCGGTCAGGGCAAATGCCTTGGTGCCGGGACTGTTCTCCGGGCCAATGGATTTATACCACGCCGCCCCTTTGTTCATAATCATGGGCACGTTGGCGTAGGTTTCCACATTATTCAGGTTGGTGGGCTTATTGAACAGGCCATGCTCCACTGTACGGGGCGGCTTGACCCTGGGCATACCGCGCTTGCCCTCGATGGAAGCGGTCAGGGCAGAGCCTTCGCCGCAGACGAAGGCGCCAGCGCCGCGATTGATATGAATATGGAAACCCTTGCCCGTGCCCAGGATGCTGTCGCCCAGGATGCCCAATTCCTCCGCTTGGGCGATAGCAATGCGCAGCCGATCCACAGCCAGCGGATATTCCGCGCGGACATAAATATATCCCTGATCCGAACCAATTGCCAGACCGGCAATGATCATGCCCTCCAGCAGGCGGTGCGGATCGCCTTCCATAATAGAGCGATCCATAAACGCGCCAGGGTCACCCTCATCACCGTTGCAAACGATGTATTTGGGCGTTTCTTTCTGTGCCGCGCAGGAGGCCCATTTGCGCCCCGCCAGGAAACCGCCGCCACCCCGGCCCCGCAGATTGGACAGGGATACTTCCTGCACGATCTCCTCAGGAGATAATTCAAACAGACACTTTTCCAGCGCGGTATAGCCGTCCAACGCCAGATAATCCCGAATCGAAGTGGAATTGATGTGGCCGCAGGATTGCAGCACCAGGCGGGTCTGCTTTTTATAGAAGGGGATTTCCTCCTGCTTTTGATATGACACGCCATTCTGCTTGTAAGCCAGCCGCTCGATGTTTTCGCCGCCGATGATGGTCTTCTCCACGATTTCTTCGCAGTCGTCCACCTTCACTTTGGTATAAAGCCATCCTTGGGGTTCGATGCGAACCAGCGGGCCCATTTCGCAAAAGCCGTGACAGCCGCTCTTCTTCATGCCCACCACATCGCCGTGGGGTTCATCCGCCAATTCTACTTCCACGGGAATATTCCGCTCCGTCAGCAGCTGCTGCAAGCGGGCATATATATCCAGCGAACCGCCCGCTACGCAGCCCGTGCCGCCGCACACCAGGATTTTTGTTTTTTCACATTGGAAGGATTCTTTGCAAACGGCGCGAAACGCCGCCAGTTCTTCCCTTGATGAGAGCTTACGCATCGTTTTCACCTTCCTTTGCGATTTCTTCCTTTAATTCGTTCAGCAGTTCCATGGCCTTGTCGGGAGTCATGGCGGCATGAACCGTGCCGTTTACCGTCAGCACAGGCGCAAGGCCGCAGGCTCCCAGGCAGGATACCGTTTCCACCGTGAAATTCAGATCATCTGTGGTTTTCTTTTCTTCGCTGAGGCCCAGCGTTTCCCGCAGCTTATTCAAAATGGGCAGCGAACCGCGCACATGGCAGGCCGTTCCATCGCAGCATCGGATGACATATTTTCCCTTGGGCTCCAGGGAAAAATTCTCGTAGAACGTGGCGACGCCGTACAGCCGCGCTTCGCCTACCCCCAGCGCCTTAGCCACACGGGGGAAGATTTCCTCCGGCAGATAGTGATAGTGTTCCTGAATGTCCTGCAATACCGCGATCGTGGACAGCTCACTGGCGGGATACCGGCTAAGTATCCCATCCACAACGGCAAAGTCAAATTCCTTCCTCATTGCTTCTCCCTCTATTTTGATCTCTAAAAGTGACTTACCTTGATTCGTTTTCCCATTTGCGCAAGCGCGGCGGATAATTCCTGCACCAAATTCATTTTGATGTTGAAATTGATGGGCAGATCAGGATTCTGATGCGCAGGATTGACCGCCCTGCCCACATAGAAGTTAATATCCGTCGCTTCCTCAAACAGCAGGTGGCTGATCAGCGACGCGCCATCCTTTTGATTGCTCCACGTATCATACAGCTTGTTTTCGTGGACGTAGTCCCTCGCATATTCCAACACCTTGTTGACGGTGATGACCCCCTCCGTCACCAAATCCACACCCTCCAGATAGGCAATGGGCGGCACATCCCCAGCTTCAAAATCCAGGCTTGCCCGAAGCGGCTTATTCAGCCATTTCGCGGCAACGGAAGCGGTGGTGCCGCCGCAAATGATGTGTTTGCCCTCTTTGGAGAAGAACAGGCTCATCATGCGGTCAACATCATCCCGATTGGCAGGCGGCCCGAACAGCATATTCATGGGGATCCGCTTGCGGATGCGCACAACACAGGCTGTGGCATCATCGCCAGGCTCGCCGCCATATAGCTTGTCGCATTCATCGATCAGCAGGGTGGACAGGGCTTTG
>JAFUGB010000117.1 GCA_017469605.1 Clostridia bacterium | reverse complement strand
CTGATTGAAACGGGCTGGAGGCTGGAATACGTGCTGGAACTGTGTGACGCGCTGTTTGTCGTTTGCGTGCTGCTGTCGCTGCTTGTCAGCGTCAGGCAGGAGACGGCCGCGGCCGCTGACTGACAGAGGAGGGAAAGCATGAAGATTACAATCTTAGGCGCGGGCGCCATGGGCATGCTGTTTGGCGGCTATCTCAGCCGGAACAACCAGGTATGGCTGCTGGATGTGGACGCCGCGCGCGTGGAAAAGATCAACGCGGAGGGCGTGCGCATCCGCGAAAAGGACGGCAGCTGCCAAACCTTCCGCCCTGCGGCGGTGACGGATTCCGCCGGCCTGCCGCAAATGGATTTGGTGGTGGTGTTTGTAAAATCCATGTTCACCAATGACGCGCTGGCCAGGAACCGCGGCCTGATCGGCCCCCAAACCTATTTGATGACGCTGCAGAACGGCGCCGGCCACGAGGCCAAGCTATTGGCCTTTGCCGACCGGGCCCATGTCGTGATCGGCACCACCCAGCACAACAGCTCGGTGATCGAAAACGGCATGATCAACCACGGCGGCAGCGGGCCCACCGCCATTGGCCTGCTGGACGGACGCGGCGAGGCGCTGGTGCCCCTGGCCGAGCAGTTCTCCGCCTGCGGACTGGCCTGCAGCGTGAACAGCGATGTGAAAAAGCAGATCTGGCATAAGCTGTTCACCAATACCGCCGCCAGCTCGCTGACGGCCGTGCTGCAGGTGCCGCTGGACTTTATCGCGGAGGACCCCCACGCCCATGGGCTGATGGAGCGTCTGTGCCGCGAAGCAGTGGCGGTGGCCGCGGCGGAGGGCGCTGCGTTTGACGCGCAGGCGGTCATTGACGAGGTGGAAACCGTTTGCCGCAACGCCAAGGGCGGCTATACCTCCATCTACGCCGATATCAAAAACGGCAACCGCACCGAGGTGGATACCATCAGCGGCAGCGTGGTTGAGGCGGCCCGGGCGGCCGGGATCGCCGTGCCCTGCCATGAAATGGTGGTGGCTTTGATTCATGCCCTGGAAGCCAAAGCGCGCCTGGGCGTCAAATGAGTATAGAAGCGGGAGGAAAACATGATTCGCAGAAGCAATGACAAAACCGTCGAGCGTCCGGAGCACAAGTTCGGCGCGCCTGGCTTTATCACCGTGCGCAGCCTGCTCAACGGCCCGGAGGAAATGAACGGCAAGGGCCGTGTGTTTGCGCATACCACCGTGCTGCCGGGCAACGGCATCGGCTATCATGTGCACCAGGGCGATACCGAAATCTACTATATCTACAGCGGCAAGGGCGAGTATAACGATAACGGCGTGATCACCACGGTGGAAGCGGGCGATGTGACCATTACGCCTTCGGGCACGGGCCACGGCGTTACCTGCATTGGCGATGAGCCGCTGGAGCTGATTGCGCTGATCCTGTACGACGAATAAAAATAAAGGGGAAAAAAACATGTTTCAGGGATCTTTAAAAAAAATGCTGTCCGAAAAGCAAGTGCTGTCCCCCTGCGTGTGGGACTGCTATTCCATGCGGGCGGTGGAGCTGGCGGGCTTTGAGTGCGCGCTGCTGAGCGGCTCCGCCGTATCCGAAAGCCTGACGGGCATTCCTGACCTGGGCCTAATCACGGTGGACGAGCTGATTTTTGTGGCCGAACGCATCGCCCATTATTCCAGCATTCCGCTGCTGGTGGATTTTGACGAGGGCTATGGCGACAGCCCCCTTAACGTGGCGCGCAATGTGGAAAAGCTGCTCAAGGCCGGTGTGGCGGGCTTCACCCTGGACGACGGCATGGGCATCCGCGGCTATGACCGCCTGGCGCAAAGCCGCAATATTGACCTGGTCAAGCGCGGTATCAAGGTGAATCCCTATGAGGTGTACCCCGTGGAGCATTACATTGCCAAGATCAAGGCCGCTCTGGATGTAATCCAGGGAACGGACTGCGTGCTGATTGCCCGCACGGAAGCGCGCCCGGTGCACGGCCTGGACAACGCCATTGAGCGCTGCAAGCGCGCGCAGGATATCGGCGCGCCCATGACGCTGGTCAACCGCTTCTACAACATTGACGAGTGCCGCCACGCCGCCAAGATCCTGGACGGCTGGAAGATGTACCCCGATGTGGTGGTGCAGCCAGACGGCAGCCCGGAGGTGGAGCTGAAGGATATTGCGGCCCTGGGCTTCAATTATGTAACCATGCATTACCTGGAAAAGGGCGCTATGTACGGCATGCTCGATTACGGCCTGAAGAACTTTGCCAACCAGAACACCGTGTACTCTGAACTGCATGATATGGGCGGGCTGGACCAGGAGATCCGCCGCAAGGCGTTCCGCTTCGGCGCCGCCGAGATGCTGACCAAAGAGGCCGAGTATTACCGCTTCGCCCAGGAGCATTGCAAATAAAAGCAGGAGGATCAAGCCGCTATGAAAATGTTGGAAACCAAGAAAACAAGCTTTATGGACCTGCTCAAGCAGGGGCAGATGGTGTTTGCGCCCTGTATTTGGGACTGCTATTCCGCCAAGGCGGCGGAAATGAGCGGCTTCAAGGCCGCGCTGCTGGCCGGAACGCCGGCGGCCGCTTCGCTGACCGGCACCCCTGACCTGGGCCTGATGACCGCCGATGAGCTGATTTATTTGACCGAGCGCGTTGCCTCCTTCTCCAGCATCCCCATCCTGGTGGACTTTGACGAAGGCTATGGCGACAGCCCCCTCAATACCTACCGCAACGTGACCCGCCTGGTCAACGCCGGCGCGCAGGGCTTTACGCTGGACGACGGCATGGGCATCCGCGGCTGCACGCGCATGTCGCGCGCCAAAAACGGCGAGCACCCCTATGAGCTGGTTTCCCGGGAGCATTTTGCCGCCAAGATCCGCGCCGCGCTGGAGGCCATCAAGGGCACGGACTGCGTGCTGATCGCCCGCACCGAGGTGCGCATCAACGAGGGCTTTGAGGAAGCTATCTACCGTATGAAGATGGCCGAAGACCTGGGCGCGCACATGACCATGATCAACAACGTGCGCGGCATTGAAGAGGCGCGCCACGTGGCCGAAACCTGCAAGGGCTGGAAGATGTACCCCGACATTGTCTCCCATAACGGCAAAACCGATGCCGACCTGGATGAATTGCTGAAGCTGAATTTCAATTTTGTTACCATGCACTTCTTTGAGAAGGCCTCCATCGCCGCCATGATCCGTCACGGCCGGGAGAACTTCAAAAACAGCAACACCGTCTATTCCGATACCTTCGATACCGGCCTCACCCCCGAGGAGCGGGCCGAAATCTCCGGCATGAACGGCCAGAAATGGCTGGATTGGGAAAAGTCCTTCTACGAAGGAAAATAAAAACAGCCAGCCTTCCCCTTCGGGCCCACCGTTGGATTGATCGCTCACAAGAGCTTTCAATAAATTATTATAAGGAGGAAAACCCCATGAAGAAACTCGTTTCTTGGCTGCTTGTTGCAATCATGCTGTTCTCCGCGACGGCTTTTGCAGCAGAAACTGACAACGCAGGCACCGTCGTAACCACTTACGAAGAGCCGGCAGTCATCGCCAACCCCGTCGGCGGCAGCATCACCGTCCCCACCACCAGTGCGATGGACGCCAACTTTGAAGAAGATGCTTACGGCGGCGGCAGCGACGGCTACAGCTCCAGCCTGATCCATGCCTACAACCTGGCGGTCACCAACCGCGAAGGCCAGCTGCTGATCAACCCCGTGGTGGTGGAAAGCACCGAAGTCACCCAGAACGCGGATGGCTCCAAGACCTACACCATCACCCTGCGTGACGACCTGTACTTCAACGACGGCACCCAGATCACCGCCGTGAACTACATCGCCTATCCCCTGCTGTTTAGCTCCCCCATCGGCATTGCTTCCGGCGCCTATGGCACCGCCGGCAAGTACTTTGTGGGCGCGGACGCTTTCAAGAGCGGCGAAAGCAAGGTGTTCTCCGGCATCCGCCTGCTGGATACCCTGAAGTTCTCCTACACCGTATCCGCTGAAAACACTCCCTTCTACTATGAGCTGAACATGCTGAACTGCTCCCAGTACTCCAAGTGCTATCCGCTGGACTGGGAAACCTGGTGCCCCGGCTTCGAAATCAAGGATGACGGCGAGGGCGTGTATGTTGTGGGCGATACCGACTGGTACGATACCACCAACACCGAGCTGGCCGCTGCCATCGGCAACACCCGCTTCGCCTGGGACAAGGTCCGCACGGACGGCCCCTACTACCTGTCCAATGTTGACCTGTCCGCGCAGGTCACCGAGCTGAAGATCAACCCCTACTACAAGACCAACTGGGCCGGCTACAAGCCCTCCATTGAAAAGATCACCATCGTGAAGGCCAACCAGGCCACCCTGCTGGACAGCCTGAAGACCGGCGAAATCGACTGGGTGAACCTGAAGAACCAGACTGGCGCCACCATCGACGCCGCCCTGGACCTGGTTGAATCCGACAGCCGCTTTGCCGAAGTGCACTACCTGGCGCTGTACTATGGCAAGATCTTCTTCCGCTGCGACTATGGCCCCTATCAGTTCATGAAGGTCCGCCAGGCCATCAACTACCTGATCGACAAGGACTCCATGATCAACGAGCTGTTCAACGGCCATGGCTCCACCATCTGCGGCCCCGTCTCTTCCTCCTATTGGATGTATGAAGAGAACGAGGAAGAAATCCTTGAGCGCACCAACCCCTACACCTTCAACCCCGAAAAGGCTGTTGAGCTGCTGGTGGAAGACGGCTGGGTGCTGGATGAAAACGGCGATCCCTATGTCTCCGGCATCCGCTGGAAGGCTGTTACCGCCGAAGAGTACAACCCCTGGGGCAATGGCGAATATGACTTTGGCAACAGCAAGGGCGATCCCCAGAGCCGCTGCAAGCAGCTGGCTGATGGCCGCGTGATCATGCCGCTGACCATCGAATGGCTGTCCTATGAGGGCCTGGCCCTGTGCGAAGTGCTGGATACCCAGCTGTGCCAGTCCAAGACTGTGGCTGACGCCGGCTTCCAGTTCAACCGCACGCCCCTGAGCGGTTCCAACTTCTGGAACTACCTCAACTCCTCTCTGGATGATTTCTTCTATCCCACCTACGGTATGTTCTCTTCCGCTACCACCCTGTACAGCATCTTCGATCAGACCTACCGTTATTCCACCGATCCTAACTTCCTGCGCTCCAACAAGAACCGCATCTTCGACAAGGAACTGGACGAGCACACCAACGGCATGCTGATCGGCATGGATCCCTCGGACGACGAAGGCTTCGCCCGCGAGTGGGTTGAGCACCTGGTGCGCTTCAACGAAGTGCTGCCCGAAATCGCCCTGTACAACACCGAGTCCTACTCCATCTACAACAACAAGATCAAGGGCTACGACGAGAACCCGCATTACACCTTCGCCTATGCCATCGTGGAATCCTACATCGAGGAATAATCCGCGGAACCGTCATTCTTAAACAACCCGTGCCGGGGTGGGATCCCCACCCCGGCACAATCCAATGAAAAAGAAAATTCGCGTCGGCCGTTTGCGAAAGAAAAAGCCCGCGTCCGTCAGGGCAGGGGAACTGCACACCGTCTTTCGCCGGTGCGGCCAAGGGGCGGCGCAGGGGCGCGCTCCCGGCGGGAAAACGCCCTGCCCCCAACAGCTTCCTTATTGCAACTTTTGAACACGGGATGGCTATTATGTGGAAATATATTTTAAAAAGGCTTGGGTATATGGTGATCGTTTTCTTCATCATTACCTTCCTTATGTACATGCTGTTCAACCTGATCCCCTCCGATCCGGCGGCAGCTGTTGTGGAGCCGCTGCGTGATCAGGTGGACGCGGTCACATTTGAGCAGATGTATCAGGCGCAGCGTGAAAAGATGGGCCTGAACGATCCGCTTCTCATCCGCTACCTGCGCTGGATGGGCCTGTATACGGATATCGACGGGGTTTCCTACAACGGTTTGCTGCAAGGGAATCTGGGGGATTCCAGCATCAATAACCGTCCCGTCGTTGATACGATCAAGGCGCCCATGAAGAACACCATCATCCTCAACCTGATGTCCACCTTCCTGACGCTGGCCATCACGATCCCCCTGGGCATCCGCACGGCGGTAAAAAAGGGCTCGCTGTTTGACCAGAGCATGCAGGTGGTCACCATTGTGGGACACAGCCTGCCGCAGTACATCATCGGCCTGGTGTTCATTTATCTGTTTGCCGTTCGCCTGGGCTGGTTCCCCGTCAGCGGCATGATTTCCACCAACGCGGGCTATACCGGCTTCCGCGACATCCTGGACAGGATGTGGCACTATGTGCTGCCGCTGATCGTGATCGTGGCGGCCAACCTGGGCTCCATGACCCGCTATGTCCGCGCCGCCATGATCGATGTGCTGAGCATGGATTATATCCGCACCGCCCGGGCCAAGGGCCTCAAGGAAAAGGTGGTCATCTATTCCCATGCGTGGCGCAACGCGCTGCTCCCCGTCATTACGCAGATCATCAGCTGGTTCCTGCGCCTGTTTGCCGGCTCCATCGTCATTGAGGATACGTTTGCGTTTTCCGGCATGGGCACGCTGAACGTTACCGCGCTGAACATGCTGGACTATGAACTGGCCATTGCCATCAACCTGTTCTTCTGCATTGTCAACCTGCTGGGTATCCTGCTGTGCGACCTTGCCTACGGCCTGGTGGATCCGCGCGTCAGGGTCAGTAAGTAACAGGAGGGTATCCATGAGTAAAAAATCAGTTTTTTCCAGGCTTTTCACATGGGTGAACCGCTTACTGTTCCCGGGGAAAGAGATTGACCGCCTGGCGGAGGAAAATATCGTCAGCCCCGGCAGGCAGATGCTGCGCAGCTTTTTGCACAATCGCCTGGCCATCAGCG
>JAFUGB010000116.1 GCA_017469605.1 Clostridia bacterium | reverse complement strand
TCATTTTCCCGCCGGCCGCCTGCTTTTGCCTGAGCGCAAAGCGCACAGGCCGCGCCATGTACAATGAAGCTGTTAAATGTTCTCAAAGAACGGTTCGCCGTTCGTCCGGCGCAGCACGCCCATATCGTCAAATTCCAGCTTTTCAGGCTTGTCCCCCTGCAAATAGCGCAGGATCTCATCCATCCGCACGCTTTCCTGGAAGCTCATCAGCGTGAAGGCCACGCCGTGGCGCTTGGCCCGGCCCGTGCGGCCGATGCGATGGGTATAGTATTCGTTTTCGGTGGGCAGGTCATAATTGATCACGGCTTCCACGTCGAATACATCAATGCCCCGGGCCGCTACGTCGGTGCATACCAAAATGGGGAATTTGCCCTTCTTGAAGGCTTCCATGGTCTTGTTGCGCTTGCCCTGGGGGATATCGCCGTGAATGCACTCGGCGTCATAGCCCTTTTTCTGCAGGACGGTGCACAGCCGGTCGGTCATGGATTTGGTGTTGGTGAAGATCATTACCCGGTTGAATTCATCGCTGTCCAGCAGGTATTCCAGCCGTTCTTCCTTGTTGTGACGGTCGGCTTCAATGATGTACTGGGTGATCTGGGGCTTGTTTTCATCCACCGCTTCAATGGTGATTTCCACCGGGTTGTACTGGTATTTCCAGCTGATGGTCATCACGTCCTGGTTGGTGGTTGCGCTGAACATCACCAACTGCCGGTCGCCGGGCGTGGATTCAATGATCTTGGTCACATCCTTCACAAATCCCATTTTGAGCATTTCATCGGCTTCGTCCAGCACCATGGTGTGCACGCCGTCCAGCCGGGCCAGGCCGCGGCTCATCATGTCCAGCATGCGGCCCGGGGTGGCCACCAGGATCTGGGGCTTGCGCTTGAGCGCCATGATCTGTTTTTTGATGGGCTGGCCGCCGTACAGCGTGGCGATGCGCGCGCCTTTGATAAAGCGGGCCAGCTGGGTCAGCTCCTCAGCGATTTGGAGGGCCAGCTCCCGGGTGGGGGCCAGCACCAGCTCCTGGATGTAATCCTCTTTCAATTGCAGGTATTCCAGCATGGGAATGCCAAAAGCGCAGGTTTTGCCCGTGCCGGTGGGGGCGATGGCGATCACGTCGCTGCCCTCCATCATAACGGGAATGGTTTTGCCCTGCACGGGGGTGGCTTCGGTGAAGCCCATTTTTTCCACAGCCTTCAATACCTCTTTGGAGATGTCCAGGCTGTCAAAGCGTATTCTTTCTGTTTCAGCCACTGGTGATTTGTCCTTTTCTTTTAGTTGATCAGCCCGCGCGCCTGCGCCAGGCTGATAATGCCCTGCACCATGCCCTGCACCAGGCGATCCTGGTATTGGGGGCAGGACAGCAGCAGGTCTTCCTCGCTGTTGGTCATGTAGCCCATTTCGATCAGGAAAGAGGGCATCATGGACCAGTTGTTGCCCACATACGTATCGTTCAGGGTGCATGCGCCCTTGTGCATGCCGGTGGCGTCCTGCATGGCAAGCAGCATGGTTTCGCCCATGGCGCGGTAGCTGTTGATGTCGGCCACCTGCTGCGCATAGGACGAGCTCAGCGGGCAGTAAACCTCAATGCCCTGCACGTTTTCGCTGCCGCTGCGGGAATTGCAGTGCAGCCGGAGCACAAAGTCGGCGTTCACGCGGTTGGGAATATCGGCCCGGTCCAGCATGCCCACAAAGGTATCCTGGATTTCCCGGGTCATGCATACGCTGGCGCCCAGTTCCATCAGCACGTTGCGCAGCTTCATGCCAATTTCCAGCACCAGCTGGGATTCCATGCGGCCGGTCACCGCGCCCTTGGCCATGCCCACCGTGGTGGTCTTCATCGTACTGAAGTTGGGCCCGGCCTGCACCGTTTCCACCTGGGTGGCGCGCTGGTGCCCAGGATCAATGCAGACCACCAGGCCCTGCAGCCGGGCGGAGGGGATATCGACGGGCACGGCGGGCGGAATATAGGGCATCAGCAGGCTTTCCTCCAGCAGCGTGGCGCCGCTGGCGCTCTGCACTGTGACGGTCATGGTGTCGTCAGCATAGGTGAAGGGCATGGCCACGGTGCCGGCATAAGCGCAGTCCGGGGCATACAGCGTGATTTTGTGCCACTCCTGGGCGCTTTTGCACCGCAGGACAATGGTATCGCGGTCCGGCACAAGGAAACTGTAGTGAACGCCCTCGGGCGAAGCCCATATGGCGGCGTTTTCGGGACGGCTGGCCGCCCCTTCCGCCGAAAGCCCGGCGGCCTGCTCATCGCTGAAATCCGGAAGGTCCAACCGGGTCTGCAGCAGCTGCCGCTGCCCCAGCGTGTATACGTTCAGCCCCATGCGGGAGGCTTCGAAGGTGCCGGGAAGCTGGCAAACGCCCTCAAAATGCCCGTCTTCGGCATACAGCACCGTCTCGCCGCTGTCGTTGGCGGTATCATAGGTTACATAGACGAAGCTGTATTCCGGCAGATCAAAGGAATAGCGAACCTGATGCGGCTGGATTTCAACGCGGATCGTGGGTTCCTCCGCCCATGCGGCCGTGGGAAGGCAAAGCAGCAGGCAAATCAGCAGGCAGGCAAACTTTTTCACAGGCATTCTCCATTTCCTTTTCTATTGCGGCATGCCATCTTTCATTATACTGTGCGCCGGCAAAGGCTGTCAAGGCTTCCGGCGGCGATATC
>JAFUGB010000115.1 GCA_017469605.1 Clostridia bacterium | reverse complement strand
GGCTCAGCTTCGGGTTCCACGGCTTCGGGTTCCACGGCCTCGGGCTCCACGGCCTCGGGCTCCACAGCGTCGGGTTCCACGGCTTCGGGTTCCACGACTTCGGGTTCCACGGCTTCAGGTTCCACGGCTTCAGGTTCCACGGCTTCGGAGGGCACGGCCTCAGGGATGATCTCCTGGACAGTCAGCTCGGTCTCGGGCAGATCGGGCAGCCCCGCCGGCACTGCCGCGGCCTGGGCCAGCGCGGCCTGGGCGGCGGCCAGCTCCTGCTGGGTGGCCTGCTGCTGGGCGGTCATTTCATAAAGGGAAGCCTGGGATTCTTCCAGCCGCTTCTGCTGATCGGCCAGCTCTTTCTGGGCGGCGGCCAAATCGGCCCGGACAGCGGTGAGCTCTTTTTCCCGGGCCTGCAGCGTTTCCTGAACGGCGGCCAAATCCTTGGCGGTGGTCTCCTGCTTTTCGGTCAATTCGGCCAGGCCGGCCTTGGCGGTATCGACGTCAGCCGCCTGCCGGGCCGCCGCGCTTTCCAGCGCCGTTTGGGCGTCCTGGAGCTCCGCGGCGGTTTTTTCCTGCAGCGCGGTCATATCCGCCAGGTCAGCGGCGGCTTTTTTCATTTCTTCCTGGTTGTCGGCCAGCTCCTTGCGCGCGGCGCTGAGCTGCTCCTGGGCCTCCCTGTGCTGGCCAGCGGTGGTCTCCAGGGCGGCCTTGGTATCGGTCAATTCCTTCTGGGCGGCAGCCAGCGCGGCCTGGACGGCGGTCAGCTCCTCAGCGGCGGTCTGCTGCTGGGCGGTGGCATCGGCCATGCCGCTCTTCAGCGCTTCCTGCCGGGTCTGGGCGTCGGAGAGCGCCTTTTCCTTGGTTTCCAGCGCTTCCTGGGCCTCGGAGAGCGCTTTTTGCCCGGCTTCCAGCGCTTCCTGGGCCTCGGAGAGCGCCTTTTCCTTTGTTTTCAGCGCTTCCTGGGCGTCAGAAAGCGCCTTTTCCCGGATTTCCAGCGTGGCCTGCGCATCAGCCAGCGCGCTTTCTTTTTCGCTCAGCGTGGCCTGTATGGATTCGGTGGCGGCGTTCATCTGCAGCTGCTGGGCGTCCTTCTGCTCCAGGGCGACGGCGGCGGCGTCCAGCTTGGTCTCGGTGGCCGTCAGCATCTCCTTCAGGGAGGACAGCTCGTCATTGGCCTTTTTCAGACTTTCGGCGTTCTGGTCCCGCGCGCCCTGCGCCTCCGTGAGCAGCTTTTTGGTATTGGTCAAATCCAGCTGGACAGCGGCCAGCGTTTCCTGCGCGCCGGTCAGCTCCTGCTCCATTTCGTCGTACTGGGCGCTTTTCTGCGCCAGGGAGGCGCGGGTGGCGGACAGGTCGCTCATGGCGGTGTTCAGCATGGTTTTAAAGGAATCCAGCGCGGCATCCGAGCTCTGCTGTTTTTCATCCTTTTCATCCAGCACCTCCTGCATCGCGTTCAGCTGCTCCCGAAGGGAGGCCAGGGAGGCTTCGCTGTCCGCCAAATTTTGGGCGCTGATTTCGCTGCCGGCCGACATGGCCTGCAAATCTGCCTTCAGCTGCTCCAGCTCGCTTTGGGCGTCGGCCAGGGCCTTTTTGGTGTTGGCAAGCTCGGCGGTATCTTTATCCTTCTGGGAGGAAATATCGGTCATGGCTGTGCGGGTATCGGTCAATTCAGCCTGGGCGGACTGCAGGCTGGTTTCCTTTTGCGCCAGCTGGGTCTCCAGCTCCTGCTTGTCCTTTTCCATGGAAGACAGCCTTTGCTGCATCAGCGTAAGCCGGTCGCTGACCTGGCTGAGATCATCCTGCATATCCCGCTGCTGGGACTGGGAGATCACAATAAACGCCAGCGCAGCCACAAGCAGCAGGCTCAGAATCACCGTAAAGCTATTGATGATCGACGTTTTTTTCATAAACAGTCACTCCACAATTGCCATTTCACAAAAATGGCATTATATTCTTCAAAATTATATTAGAATTTCTGACATAAGTCAATTTGCATTGTAACAATTTACGCAATAAATTTTCGCAGACCGTCGTTCCGCAAAGCCGCAAAAAAAGAACCCCCGGGGAAAAAGCCCCCGGGGTATTCCTGTTTTTTGGCAGCGGCGCGCCATATTCCTCGCCTGTCAGTCCAGCACGCGCACCGGCAGCACCAGGTAGGTAAACTGATCGCCCTCCAGGGGCGCGATGGTGCAGGGGGATACGCTGGAATTGAACCGCATGCACATTTCATCGGTATACACATTGCGGATCACGTCAAACAGATAGCGGGCGTTGAAGGCGATCTTGAATTGATCCTTGGAATAGCTCGCGGGGATCTTTTCCATGGCGTTGCCACGCTCGGCGTTGGCGGTGATGGTCATTTCGCTGTCGGTAAGCGACAGGCGCAGCAGATTGTTTTTGCCTTCGCGGGCCATCAGACTGGCGCGCTCGATGGCGCCGATGAAATCGTCCCGGCGCAGCTTCACCTGGCTCTGCCAGGCCGTGGGCAGGATCTGCTTATAGTTGATGAACTCGCCTGTAAGCAGGCTGGTATAGCAGCAGGTATCCTCAAAGCTGAGCATGAAGCGGTTTTTGCCGCACAGCATCCGCACGGGCGATTCGCTTTCACCCAGCATCCTGGCAAACTCGCCCAGGATGCGGCCGGGGATCACGGCGGATACGCTTTCCCTGTTCTCAGGCAGCGCAAACTCGCCGGCCACCCGCTGCAGCGCCAGGCGGAAGCCGTCCAATCCCACCAGCCGAAGCTCCTGGGGGAATATCTCCATCAGGATGCCGGTGAGGATGCGGCGGGTTTCATCGGTGGACACGGCAAACATGATGCGGCTCACGGCGTCGCGCAGCTTGTTCTGGGGCACCTCCACCGCAAATTCCCGGTCCTGCACCTCTGGCACATCGGGAAATTCGCTGGCGTCGGTGCCGGCCATATTGGTATTGCTGCCCTGGGCGCGGATCTCTGCCCGGAAGCGCTTGTCAATGGTGATATCCACCTCGCCGCTGAGCTTGCGCAGCAGCTCGCCCAGCAGCTTGGCGGGCATCAGCGCCACGCCTTCCTCGGAAATGGCGGCGTTTACCCGGGTGCGAATGGTCATTTCGCCGTCGGTACAGGTCAGATAAATGCCCTCGTCGGCTGTTTCGATCAGCACGCCCTCATATACCTGGCGCATGGGACGCGCGCTGAGCGCGTGGCTCACCAGGCTCATGCCGGCGTTGATATCGGAAGCGTTCACCAGAAAATGCATACGTTCACATCCTTACTCCATGTGGTAGCTGAATATATATATCCGTAGTAGCAGTAGAGGCGGTGGATATTGTGGATAACCCTGAAACCCCTTGACAGCACTGGCTTTTTGGCCGTTCTCCCCTGTGGATGATCCTGGGATAACCCCGGGATAAAAGGGGGATAACCCGGCCAGGCAGGCAATTTTTTGAAGGCGCGGAAGGGGCGGCGGACGCCCTTTTTGGACCGCCCGGCGGGAAACAGACAAAATCCCGGCGCCGGAAGCGGGCATTTTGGATGCCCAAATCGGTTATCCACTTTATCCCCATGAACGCTTTCCCCACTTTGTGGATATTTTTATGCCCGCGCCGCAAGGGATTGGGCGGCGGGGAGCCATTTTATCCACAGCGGTTTTCCACCGGTCCGGTGGATGAAACGGCCGGTTTTTTGCGCATACAAAAGGCCGAAATGGAAAGCGTGTTCATTTCATATTATAGCATATCTTTTGATTTCTGTAAAATGCAACTTGCGGGGGCGATGGACGGGAAAAAGCGTCGGCGCCCGCTTTAAAATGTTTGATATCAAACAAAATAGGGAGAGCGATTTTTTCTCTTTTCAGCGATGGAATACACAGTTTATTTTAAATTTCTTTACTTTTGCGAATAGTTTCAGCGCGGCTCGCAGAACGCCAAACAGTGGGCCCCGCTGCGCTATGGCGCCACCGCCACCGCCTTTCCCTCCCGCAGGCTGTAGAGCCACATCTCCTTGACCGGCGTTTGGGTGATTTCCCGCAGTGCCCGGGCATACCAGCGGATTTGGTCGCCGTACAGCCCGGGAAGCGATTCCGCTGGGCAGCGGTCGGTTTTATAATCCGCCAGCACCCATTGCCCGTTTTCCTGAAAGCAAAGGTCCAATACGCCCTGCACCAGCAGGCTGCCCTCCATCATGCAAAAGCCCCATTCCCGCTTCACCAGCTGCGCTTCATGGACCCGGCGGCCCAGCGGGGAATCAAAAAAGCGGCGGATATCGCTGACGCGGATCAGCTGCCGCTCTTCAGCGGTCAGGATTCCCTGCGCGGCCAGCAGCTCCAATTGCTCCCAGATGGGACTGTCCATGTTCAATGCGCACAGCGCTTTGTGCGTGGCTGTTCCCCGATCGGCGCCCCGGGGCTTTTTTTCCAGCATAAAGTTGGGTACTTCCTGGGGCAGCGTGTCCAGCCGCAGTTCCCGGCGCTTGGATTCAATGGTTTCTTCCTCATCCTCCCCGGGAAGGCCGCCCCGCAGCAGCGAGGTAACGCTGATTTTCAGCACCCGATGGCGGCGCTTGGGCGGTGTGGATAAAAAGTCCTCGGCCACTGGCCCTGTGCCGTCCGGAATGGTGAAGGCCGCTTCGGCCGGCAGGTGCTGCTTGAAATCGGAGCCGTTGTGCCATTGCAGCGCCCATTGACTGCCGTTGGCGGCGGTATAGGCGGTATCCTGGCCCGATTTCAGCCCTTCGTTCACCGCCTGGCCAATCCAGTCCAGCATGCAGCTTGCCTGGCCCGCGGCGTAATCGCCCTCCGGCAGGCGCCAGGCCATTTTATCGTTGTCCAGATGCCGGGGAGAGGCCAGCAGGATCAGCCGTTCCCGGGCCCGGGTCATGCCCACGTACAGCAGGCGCGCTTCTTCGGCCCGGATCTCCCGGCGGCGCTTGTATTCCAGCGCCCGGCCGGCCACCGTATGGCCGGTGACGCGCTGTTGGCTGTCACAGCGCTTGAGGGCCAGGCCCTGCCCGGCATCGCACCGCAGCAGCTCGCCATCTGACGGCATGCG
The DNA here is from genome assembly GCA_017469605.1 of Clostridia bacterium. Classification (GTDB taxonomy): domain Bacteria; phylum Bacillota; class Clostridia; order Christensenellales; family Aristaeellaceae; genus SFMI01. The sequence continues at coordinate 4,322 of JAFUGB010000115.1, read as the reverse complement.
GAAATGGCGGGCCAGCTCCATGAGGATCACCACGGGAAACTCCAATCCCTTGGATTTGTGCAGCGTCATGATGCGCACCACATCCTCATTTTCGCTCATTTCCCTGGCCGATCCGGCGTCATGGACGCGCCGGGCCACATCGGAGGTGGTCAAAAAGGTATGCAGGGAAAAGCGCACGCCCTCGCCCTGGGCTCGTTCGGCCAGCAGCCGCAGGTTGGCCTGGCGCACGCCGCCGTCCCGCTGGGCGCCTGCCCGGGCGTACAGGCCGGTATCCCGCAGGATGCGGTAAATCAGCGCGTCGGTATGCAGGTGCCGGGACCAAAAGCGCCAAAGCTCCAGCTTTTCACACACGCACCGCACATCCGCATCGGTTTCCCGCAGCGAAAAGAACACCTGCCAGAAGGGCTTTTGCCGGGTGCCGTCGGTAAGGCGAATGCGGGCCAGGCGCTCGCTGGAGAAGCCAAAGCAGGGACAGCGCAGGGCGGAAAGCAGCGGCACATCCTGGTAGGGATTATCGATCACCCGCAGCACGTTCATCATGTCCCGGACCTCGGGCAGGTCAAAATACTGGGCGTCGGCGTCGCTGTAGGCCGGGATGCCGGCATCGGCCAGGATCTTGGCGATCTGCGGCGCGCGCCCGGAAGCCGAGCGCAGCAGGATCACGCAATCACGGTAGCGCAGCGCCCGCTGTCCTTCGCCCTCCCGAATGGGAGTACCCACCAGGCTTTTGATGCGCTGGGCGGCCAGCTGCGCCTCGTACATCCAGCCCTTGCGGCTTTCCCCTTCCTCCTCCGCCGATGCTTCCACCTGGTCGGATATGATGTGCAGCTCCACCGGCGGATCGCCCGTGGAGGCCGCGCCTGCCCGCAGGTGGGCCGCTTCGTCGTAATCGATTTCGGTGGCGCCCCGGCGCATGGCGCGCTCAAACACGGAGTTGGTGGCCGCGAGCACATTTCCCCGGCTGCGGAAATTGCTGCTCAGCAGGATGCGGCGGCTTTTTGCCCCCGGATCCTCGGAAAACTGATCGTATTTGGTGAGAAACAGCGTGGGATCGGCCAGGCGGAAGCGGTAAATGCTCTGCTTTACATCGCCCACCATGAACAGGCGGTTTTTCTCGTTGTGGACGCGGCGGACAATGGCCTCCTGGATGGCCGATACATCCTGGTATTCATCCACAAAGATGGCGTCAAACCCGGTGGCCACCGAGGCGCGCACATGGTCGTCCGCCAGGGCCTTCAGCGCCAGGTGCTCCAGGTCGCCGTAATCCAGCAGGTTCCTTTCTTCCTTATATTGCGCGTACTTGGCGTCTATGTTCCACACCATGCCGATCAGCGCGCGAAGGGCGGGCAGCGTATAGCTTACCTCGTCGCGGGCCTGCTCGGGATCGGCGGGCAGCATGGACTGGGCTTCCTTCACCAGCGCTTTCATGCTTTCTCGAAGATCGACGCACTGCTGGGCCAGGCCGGGATCATAGTCCCCGTTTTTGGGCATTCGGGGCCGGGCGGGAAACCTGATTTCGCCCGCAGGCATGCCGCCGGCGCGGATTTCCTGGCCCAGGGCATCGATGAGCACCATGTCGCTTTCCAGCGTAACCGCCAGGTAATCCGGTCCGCCGGGCATTTCGGCCAGCTGAAGCGCCTGGCGGCAGAGCGGGGAGGCGCCTTCCAGCGACATCAGCGCTTCCTTGCGCAGCAGCAGCAGGAAGGGCTTGAGCCCTTCCCCGGCGGGATCGGCCATTTTTTCAGCGATCCAGCCCTTGGGATCGGCCTGGGAACGCAAAAATTGATATAGCTCTCGGGCCATTTCCACGATCTGCGCGTCGCCATACTGCTCCACCAGCGCCTGATCGTCGGGCTCCTCGCTTTGGCACAGCTCCTCCATGCTTTCATCGATCGCCCGGTTCAGCAGCGGCTCCAGCATGGTGGTTTCGCCAATCTTGGCCATGGGATCGATATCGGCCGCCTGAAAGTGCGTGCGCAGGATATGATGGCAAAAGACATGCAGGGTGGAAATATGGGCATGGCGAACGGCAAGCATCTGACGGCGCAAATGTTTGTTGAAGGGCGCTTCCCGATCCAGGGCGGCGGTAAGCCGGTCGCGCAGCTCGGCCGCCGCGGCGCGGGTAAAGGTAATGATCAGCAGCCGGTCCACCCGGCCGCCCTCCCGCAGCAGCTTGAGCACATGCTCGATCAGCACCGCTGTTTTGCCGCTTCCGGCCGCCGCGCTGACCAGCGTTTCGCTGTTGCGGGCGTCGATGGCCTGCTGCTGGGCCGATGTCCACTGGGGCATACTTTCCTCCAAATAAAGTGTTTCACGTGAAACACTGTATTCCTGCGTTCATCCTATTTTATCATATTGTTTCACGTGAAACAAGCCGGGTGGCCGGCAAATCGCGCTTTTCAGCGATGGCTTATAGAATAGGAAAAAATTTGGAACACAAAAAAGCTGGGGCTGTTGCACTTTTTCTTTGTGCAACAGCCCCAGCCAGCGGGGATTGACTTTATCGCTTTTCCACGATCGTGTGCCCTTTATGGATACAATGGGCGGGGACGGTGCCGCGCACCGAGGTGAGCGGATATACCTGGGCATGGGGGCCGATGACGGTGCCGGGGTTCAGCACGCTGTTGCAGCCGATCTCGGCCCAGTCGCCCAGAATGGCGCCCATTTTTTTCAGGCCGGTGGCCAGCGTTTCTTCGCCATGCCGCAGTGTAACCGGCGTGCGGTCGCCCTTTACGTTGCTGGTCACCGCGCCGGCGCCCATATGGGCGTGATAGCCCAGGATGCTGTCGCCCACGTAATTATAGTGGGGCACCTGCACGCTGTCAAAGAGAATCACGTTTTTCAGCTCGGTGCTGTTGCCGATCACGCATCCATCGCCAATCAGCGCGCTGCCCCGGATGAACGCGCATTGCCGAACCTCGGTGCCATGGCCGATGATCACGTTATCACCGATGTAGGCCGAGGCAAATACCGTGGCATCCTTGGCGATCCATACCGATTCCCGGGGATGGTCGTATTCATCGGCGGGCAGCGTTTGGCCCAGGGCGCGGATCATGTCCTTGATGCCGGCCAGGGCTTCATGGGGATAGGTAAATCCCCGAAGGTAGTCGGCCGCGAGGGTATGCTGAAGGTCAAACAGCTCTGTAATTTTATACATAGCTTATACCTCCTTCAGGGCATGGCCGCTGCGCCTGAGCATTTCCACGATGCCATCTACGGCCTCCTGGGCCTGCTCCTGGGTGGCGGCCTCGCTCATGACCCGGACCAGCGGCTCGGTGCCGCTTTTGCGCAGCAGCACGCGGCCGTCGCTGCCCAGCTTTTGCTCCGCGGCCTTCCGGGCGGCCTGCACATTGGCGTCGTTCAGCGCCGCCTGCTTATCGTCCACCCGCACGTTGACCAGCACCTGGGGAAAGGTCTGCATGCCGGCATGCAGCTCGCTCATGGCTTTTTTCTGGTCCAGCATGGCCTGCATCAGCTTGATGGCGGTAAGCAGGCCGTCGCCGGTATTGGCATACTTGGAAAAGATGATATGGCCGCTTTCCTCGCCGCCGATCAGGTCGCCCCGCTCGCGCATGCGCTCGTATACAAAGCGGTCGCCCACGTCGGTCTGCTCATAGCCGATGCCCAAAGCGTCCAGCGCCTTGTACAGGCCCATGTTGCTCATCACGGTGGTGACCACGTGGGTTTCCCCCAGCTTGCCCCGGGAATTCATATAATCTGCATAAATATACAGAATCCGATCGCCATTGACGATCTGCCCCTTTTCGTCCACGCAGATGCAGCGGTCGGCGTCTCCGTCAAAGGCGAAGCCCACGTCCAGCTGGTGATCCAGCACCAGCCTGCGCAGGTTTTCAATATGGGTGCTGCCGCAGTCGCGGTTGATGTTTTCGCCGTCGGGGCGGTTGGCCACCACGGTGACATCGGCGCCCAGGGCCTTGAACACCGCTTCGCCCAGCTGCCAGGTGCTGCCGTTGGAGCAGTCCAGGCCCACCTTGACCCCCTTATAGCTGTGGGTGGCCAAGCTGATCAGGTAGCCGATATAGCGGTTGCGCCCGGCGGCATGGTCGATCACGCGGCCAATATGCTCGCGCTGGGCGTAGGGCGCGGCGTCTTCGGCGTCCAGGAAGGCTTCGGCCTTGGCGATCACGGCGTCGTCCATCTTTTCGCCCTGGCCGTTCAGCAGCTTGATGCCGTTGTCCCAATAGGGATTGTGGCTAGCGCTGATCATGGCGCCGCAGTCAAAGCCCTCGGTACGGGCTACATAGCTTACGCTGGGCGTGGTGGTTACGTGCAGCAGGTAGGCGTCGGCCCCGGCGCTGGTG
>JAFUGB010000004.1 GCA_017469605.1 Clostridia bacterium | reverse complement strand
GCGGAGAATATATGAGCAACTATTCCTGGGCTGTATTCACCGAAGGGTATCTGAAACGACAGAACAGATAGCCCCATCCATCTACGAAAAAACCGGCCTCCCCGCAAAGGGAAGCCGGCTTTTTGATGTACAAGGATCAATCACGCTGCAGCACAATACCGTCACCGGATGTGACCGCATCATCCCGCCATACCAGATGATTGTCATCCTCCAGGGTGAAGGTGCCGCTGTTGGAGAACTCTTCTTTATCCAGGAACAGATTGATGGACTCAAAATCGATGGGTGCTACGTCAACCGATACGAACGCGCCTTGATCCCGGTCATAGGTGCACAGGTAGCTATAGGAGGTCTCCTCTCCGCGATAAGCCTGCACAAGGTAGTAACAGGTCACCCATCCAATGGAAGCCGAGTAGCCATCCTCATTCCACCAGTAGGCCGCCATCAGATCCTGCTCGATGTGTTCAAATTCTAATCCGCTCTGGGCTGCTTCTTCCTTCTCACTGGTCCAGACCAACTGATTCCGGGCGTTCTGGAAGGCGAAGGTGGCGGTATCATCCTCAAAGCCTTCTCCGCCGAAGACGATGCTCTTGGAGCCCGTTCCGGTCAGCACATCCGTTTCTTCATCCAGCACGCATTCATAACTCCAGGACACGAAATTGACCCAGTCGTCGATGTTCACCTGATATTTCGTATCGCCCAGCCAATGGATGGTCAGCGTGTTTACGCCGTTGAAATACTGAGCGCCATCCAGGGGATCAATGATCCGCGTGAACGTAGCGCCGTCGCCGAACCCGGGTTCCCAGATCAGCTTTTCTTCCATGGGATAATATACGAAGATGGCCACGCCGTGATCCGGCTGTTCTTCAGCCAATTCGTCATCCCCGGTGCCGATGGAATTCAGACTGATATAATAAACGTCGTCATCGCTCGTATGCTCAGCATAATCGCACAGATAAACGAATTCCTCGTCTCCCTTCGTCACAAGCACCTTGTAATATCCATCCTGGAAAAAACTGGCCAGCTTCGTTTCGCCGCTTTCCCAGTAAGTGCCGTCAAAGGTATTATCAATCACATAGGAAGTATCTTCACCATAGTCCGCCCCAGTGAAGCCTTCTTCGCCGCCCATCAGACCGCCAAAAAGACCCAGCAGCCCCTCCAGGCCTTCGCCATCCTCGGTGGTGTCACCCATTAGGCCGCCAAACAGGCCGCCCAGCAAGCCCATCATGGCTTCGTCGCCGTCTTCGCCTTCGCTGATCCCAGAGAAAAGGGTGAACAGGCTCAAAACCTGCATGAGCTCATCCGCGGCTTCTTCTTTTGTGATGTATTCAAGGGGCTGGTCGTACCCTTCTAACTTATTCAGGATGGTATCCCGATCCCAGGTGAGCACTTGCTCCGCTTCCTCCTCCGGGATCTGGGTGGACAGCCACTCCATCAGGGTTTCCATCTCCGCTTCCTTGAGGGCGTCGGCACTCTCTGTGGTTTCCGCCAGGGCGGAGAAGACACAGGTGAACAGCATCACCAGGCTCAGGAACAGGGATAACATTTTTCTCATGGCATTTCCTCCTTTTGATCGTGAGAAGCATTTCTCACGGCTTGCATCACAACTGCCCGTTTCGGATTGAACAGCTGTCGATAAAAACATAGCATACGTTGTCCAATAAATGTCCAGTAAAAACATAATCCATCTCCGTTTTTTTTTGATTTATTTCTGTTTTGCTTCTATTTTACTGGACATTTATTGGACAGCCTTTGATAGATTTACCATGTATAGGTGCGGTAACGCCTTATACTGGCCATGAGTAAAAAAGATGGAAGAAAACAATTGATTGAACACGAGGGAAACGGTTTATGCGCATAAGATTTTATCCGAACCGGAAAAGGCGAAGGCGGAAGGACTTCCAGCAAATGTGGCTTTTGCTTGGCAGCGGGCTGCTTTTGTGTGTGTGCGTATTTGGACTGGTTCGCTACGGGATGAACGCCTGGCGGTCGGCGCGGATTAACCAGTCATTTCAGGAGATATACGAAAGTCCGGAGGAGCCCCAGGCTCAGCGCGGCCCGATCATCCGGCAGTATGATGTGGTTTTTTCCAAGGCGAATGCGGAGAACATCGGCCCAACAGCCCAGCCCAAGGTCAGCGATTGGCCGGGGAATCCCGGCATGGTTGTATCGCCTCAGCTCAAAAAGCTCCAACGGCAGAACAAGGACATTGTGGGCTGGCTGTCCATCCCGGAGATGCTTTCCCAGGCTGTTGTGCAAAGGAATAACACTTATTATCTGAAACGGGATTATCTGGGCTACCACAACACAAACGGTGCGCTGTTTTTAGAGGAAAACATTTCCCTCAAAACCCGGCCGGACACTTACATCATTTTCGGCCACAACATGAAAACCGGCGACATGTTTGGCTCTCTGCGATTGTATGAGGACGTGGGCTACTACCGCCGACACGCGGTGATCAATTTCAATGCACTGTATGAGGACGGACAATACGTGGTGTTCGCTATAGCGGACGTGGACACCGTGCAAGGGATGAAGCATTTCGCACCGTTCATGCAGCTTCCTGGCATGGAGGAAAAAGCGCGGGCGGACTGCATTCAGAAGCTTCAAGCGTATTCTCATTTTTCTACCCCCGTTTCCGTTTCGGCAGACGATCAGCTTCTTTTGCTTGTCACCTGCGAAGGAACGGAGGAAAGCCGCCGCGTCGTGGCGGCGCGAAGACTGCGGGAGGGTGAAACGGAAGAAACCCTCTCCGCTCTCCTGCGAAACGCGCGAAAGCGGTGACGACGCACATGCTTTTTCTGGGAGGACCACGGATGAAAAGACTCATTTCTATCCTGCTGGCTTGCATATTCCTATGGCTGGCCATGCCCTTGGGCGCCATGGCGGAGGCGCTGAATCCGCTGCCCACCAGCCAGGAGCTTTCCGCCGCGGTGGCGATCACGGGCCTCAGCGACGACGCGCCGGGCTACCACAGCGGCATGGACCCCAATTACAGCATGACAGCCTTGCAGTTAACGGGATGGATCAACGATTTTCAGAAAAATCAGTTGAGCTATATCCTGGACAGCTTTGAAAACTACGACGTGGCGCTGTACGACATCAAGGAAAACCATCCCCTGGATTATGAAACGCTGAAAAAGAACTACGGCGGCGGCATCGATATGCTGTATGAAGAATACAGCATGGCCAAGGAATGGCAGGACGAGGTGAATTATTACGCCAACCGCCTGCCCATCATTGCCGGAGAAATCTACAATATCGCGGAAGCCTTCCAGGGCGAAGAAGCCTTGTCCGAGAGGGATCAGGCGATCTATGCCTATGAAATGCGCGCCAAATGGGAGGAACTCAAGCAGCTGATGGAAGAGGCCGTAGACCGGGCCACGGATTGGGACAGGCTGTATACCCATTATGATCGGCTGCTCAATGTGCCCGATTTGGAAGCTTCCCATGAGGAAAGCGTTTATTGGCTCATGGATACCATGGATTCCATGCGCAGCCAGGATGGGCGCGCCGCCCGCACCCTGACCGTCTCCGCCAGCGCGGTTCGGGTGGCTCCGGATCAAACGCTCATGACCCGCCTGGCCCGGCTGTCGCCCATCAGCAGCGCCCTGGCGGACAGCGACCAGAAAATGATCGTCAAAATCCTGGACGATAAAAACTTCGGCATCGCCTTGGTATCCGGCAGCACGAAAGTTTCCGGCGCGACGGTAACCATCTATGAAACCGGGAAAGAGGAGCATTCCCAGGAAACGGACGATTCGGGCGCCGTGACCTTTCCCATCCGCGATTTCCAGAATGACGTGGAAGGGGAAACGATGCTGAATATCAAGGTCTCCGCCAACGGCTACCGCAAGCTGGAGGCCCCCGGCGTATGGCTCAAAAAGGGCGAAGGGTAAACCATTCCGCTCAAAAAGGACGACGGCAAGCCCTACCTGATTTCCTGGTCCTTCTGGGATCATGATATGCAGGCGTCTACAGCAGCTGGAGCGGGTCTCGGCAAACACCGTAATCCACTATCATGCTCTCATTCACAAGGCGCTCAAATATGCTGTGAAAACGGATCTGATCTCCATCAATCCGGCTGATAAAGTGGATCGACCGAAGAAAAACGCTTTTACTCCTTCCTTCTATGACAAAGAAGAGATCAACAAGCTTTTTGATTTGGTAGAAGGAACGGAGCTGGAGCTTCCGGTAAAGTTAGCGGCCTTCTACGGGCTGCGCAGGAGCGAGTGCATCGGGCTGCGATGGAACGCCATTGATTTCAACAATAACACGCTGACCATCAATCACACGGTGACATCTGTGGAAGTTGACGGAAAAGATGTGGATCTGGCGTCTGATACGGCGAAAACAAAATCCAGCCTGCGCACGCTGCCGCTTGTTCCGGTTTTCAAGGAATTGCTGCTGAAAAAGCAGGCGGAACAGAAAGAGTTTCGTCGGCTTTGCGGAAAAGCCTACTGTACGGACTTTTTGGACTACATCTGCGTTGACCAGTTGGGAAAGCGGACAAGTCCGGATTTTCTGACGGAGTATTTTCCCAAATTCCTGAAGAAAAATGGTATGCGCGTCATCAGATTCCACGATTTGAGGCACAGCTGCGCATCCATGTTGCTGGCAAACGGCGTTCCGATGAAGCAGATTCAGGACTGGATGGGACACAGCGACTTTTCCACAACAGCGAACATCTACGCTCATCTGGATTTCCAGTCCAAGGTGACGTCTGCGGAAGCGATGCTGGCCGGGCTGGGATTGAAGGCGACAGGAATTGAGCCGTTGGCCGAATAGAATTATCTCTCCACTTTTCTCTCCTAAACCCCATCGTTCAAACCGGAGATGATCAAAAATCTTTCTGTCAAGGCCGAAAAAACGTGCACTCCAATGTGCCACCCCAAAATGCTGAAAACCCGCCTGAAACCTACGTTTCAGACGGGTCGGTGGCGGGGCGGGTAATTCTAAATCCGAACCCGAATTTGTTTTCGTGCATGGTGTCTTTGGGTGCATTTTCCCGTGGGGCGAGGGATGAAATCGCCCAAACCATCAATTTCATTTTCAGCACCGGCGGCAGGGAAAGCCAAACCCAGCCGCCGGTTTTTTCACGTTTCTAATTATCCGCGCGCGCGCACGCGCGAGGGGGTCAGATTGGCCGCCCCAGGTGAATGAAATTCATAAAAAAATTAAAAAAATTAGCGAAATGGTGGG
>JAFUGB010000114.1 GCA_017469605.1 Clostridia bacterium | reverse complement strand
TGATCGACCGGGCCATCGCGCTGCACAAAATGACCCGCCTGCTCACCTTGGCTGCCGGCGGCAGCGGCTACCTGACCTTTATGGGCAATGAGTTCGGCCATCCGGAATGGATCGATTTTCCCAGGCCCGGAAACAACAACAGCTTCAAATACTGCCGCCGCCAATGGAGCCTGCTGAAAAACAAGGATTTGAAATTCCGCTGTCTCAACGATTTTGACCGGGATATGATCAAAACGGCCAAAGAATATCATATTTTTGACCAGGAATGGCCCGATTTGAAATGGGTGCATGAATCCGATCACGTGATCGCCTTTGAGCGGAGCGGGCTGCTGTTTGCGTTTAATTTCTCCCCCGATCACAGTTACACCGATTATGTGATTCCCGTAAGCCACGCGGCGGATTACAAGGTGTTGTTCAGTAGCGATGATTCCCGCTATAACGGTTATGATCGCGTATCCCATGAGCCGCCCATCCCCTATGTAATTGACAAAAACGGAAAAAACACCGTGCATCTGTATCTGCCCGCGCGAACGGCCACGGTGCTGTGCCCCTTGGATATTATCCGCTAAGCATAAAAAGAACGTGCCCTTGCAAGCACGTTCTTTTTATTTATTGCGGTCTTTCTTTGCCGAAAAAGCAGATAGCCAATGTGCCCGGCCCGCAATGGGCGCCAATGACGGGCCCCACGTTTTCAATGGCTATTTCACCGATAGCGGGGATGAGCGCCTGCACCCGTTCCTTGAGCAGCATGGCATCCTCCGGCGCATCGGCATGAATGATAATGGTTTCGGCTTCCTTTGGATCGTCGATATTCTCCGCCGTCTTTTCCGCCAGATAAGCCAGGGCCTTATGGCGTCCGCGAACCTTATCCACGCTGACCATCAGCCCATCCCGGCTTTCAATGATAATGGGCTTGATATTGAGCATGGTGCCCATGGCCGCAGCCACCGGCTTGATTCTTCCGCCGCGCTTCAGGTATTTGAGATCGTCCACCGTAACCCATGCCTGGGTCCGCATCCGGTTGGCTTCCACCCAGTCGGCCACCTCATCCATGCTCTTGCCCGCCTTATACAGCCGGTGCGCCTTCAGCACCAAAATGGCCTGCGGCGCTGAAATGGACAGCGTATCCACCACGCGATATTTGCGCTCCGGATATTTAGTTTGAAGCCTTGCCAGCGTATTGCGCATGGCCACGATGGTGCTGCTCATTTTGCTGGAAAAAGCAATAAACAGGATATCCTGCCCGGCGGCAAAGATCGGCTCAAAGATTTCCTCGTAAGCAGCTTCGTTCAGCGACGCGGTAACCGGTACGGCGCCGGCTCGCATTCTATCGTAATACGTCTTATGGTCAATGCTCTGGCCGAGATCGTCATAGTATTCTTTTCCATCCAGAGAGTAAGGCATATAGACCACCGGGATATCACAGGCCACCTTCAGCCGGTACGGCAGATCGCTGTCGCTGTCCGTCATGAAAACGTAGTCCATGGAAAGCACCTCCTTTGTATCGGGATCCAATCAATGATCCCGCAGAATAACAAGGATATTTTATCTGCAAACGACAAAAAAAGCAAGTGCTGCCATGATATGGCCGCAATAGCATCTTAAAACCCCTCATTTCAATTTCCTGATCATTATGAACAGGCCAACCGATGGCTTGCCATTGGGGCCAAAAGAAGCGATACGGTCGCTTTATTATCCCAGCGCATATGCCTATGCTTTCATAAACCGCCGTATTTCTGCCGCCATGACATCAGGGTTGGCGATGATCTCCCCGTGGCCATAGCCTTCAAAGGGGTGATCCTCCGCGTTTGGGAACGCCCGCTTCAGCTTCCGGATGGCCTTTGCCATGTTCGGTTCCTTGGCGCCGTGCCAGACCGCCACGCGGGCATTTGGATCAGGCTCAAACCTGTCTATCATTTTATACAGTTTCAGCGCCTCGTCCGTGCAGCTGCGGAGCGTTTCTATCGATATATTTTTCGGCACGGCGGAGAATTGCCGGATCAGTTTTTCATCATCTGTTCGCGTATATCGTTTTAACAGCCAGGGCAGTTTCTTCTGCTCCTGAATCTTATTAAGAAGCTTAAATTGGTTGCGGGGAATAATCGCCTTCAGCAGCCAGTTAAAGCACCTCAGACTCATGTACTGCGGGCCGCTCATGATCAGGGCGCCCACACACACCCGCTGCCTGTGAAACAGCAGGCCCGCCGTGGTGCAGCCAAAGGATTCGCCAAACGCCAGATCGATCGCGCCGTCCAGGCGTTCCCGGATATATTTCTCCACCGATTCCGCGGACGCCTCCGCGGTGGTGAAGGTGCTGATTTCATCATACCCGTCCGTGCTGATGGCGATCACATGGAAATCGGTTTCCAGCAGCGGAATTAACTGTTCAAACTGCCGCCAGCTCATCATATTGCCGGGAACCAGCAGTATTTTCTTTGCGTTTTGGGTTCCAAATTCCTTCGCGATCATAGCCGTTCCCCTTTACTAACCAGCTTCATGGCGCACACCAAATACAGCAGCAGCCAGCCAAAGGATTCAAAGCCCACGGCCAGCCCTTCGGCAATTATATTCATTGCTATCCAAGCAAAGCGGTGATCACCGGATTCCTGCCTTGAAATGACCGGCTCCGGGCTGATTGTCCGCCGATTTCGCCGTATGCGTTATTGGGCTTTCAGTAATCCATCCTGGATTTGTCTTTATCGGATGCGTAATACGCATGCGTGTTCATTTACCTCGCTGAACAGTTTGCCATAACATCCAGCATTTTTTCTGTAAAGCGCTCCGGATACAGGGTAAAAAACTCCGCGTGTCCCACGCCTTCGTTTTCCATCCGTTCTGCCCAGGGCAGGTGCTTCTGCATGTATCGGATATCCCAGGCCCGGTCTTTTTTCTCTTCGGAACCGTACCAGTAGATCACGCGCCCCGCCGGCTTCTTCAAAGGAAGATTTAGCTTATAATTGTTGGCTGAGTAGAAGCACCGCCAGATGGTTTTCCGGCTCATGGACTTTAAGCAGTCCAGCATATATTTGGCGTCTTCCTCGGAAAACTTATCCGGATTCATGACTTCCCGAAGGGCTTTCACGCCCATGATCTTGGCGGCGGCCATCATCAGATAATCCCGGATTCCAATGAAATATGTAGCGATTTTCGGCAGCTCATAAGGCGTCATCCCGCCGTCCATGATATAAAAGTCTGCCGTTACCCGCCCATCAGAAATCATCCTCGCGACCATCCCGCCGCCCATGGAGCAGCCAAAAAGGCATTTCACGTGGCGCAGGCCTTTCTCAAGCAAAATATCTTCAACCTCGGCAACCACCTGTTCAACGGATGTAAACTCGGTCCGCGGCTGTTTTTCGTCAAGCCCGGGATAAGAAACGATCATCAAATGAAATCGTTTTGCCAGCGCGGGCCGGACAAAATCATAGATATCCC
>JAFUGB010000113.1 GCA_017469605.1 Clostridia bacterium | reverse complement strand
AGCTCCCGGTCATTCAGTACGCCCCGCCAGGCCTCCACGCACCTGCATACCGCCTCGCATTCCCGCATTTCATCCCGCATGCGCCGTACGTCCCCCGCCATCTCCAGGATATACCGGGGCTGATAGCCGGAGGCGAATTTCACCGCCATCCGCGCCGTGGGATCGCAGGTGCCGCCGCCCGGGATAAATGCCATGTCGTGCCCGGGCAAAACGGCATCCTCGGTCATCCGCTCCCGGGCCTCGGCCAGCTGCCGCTCAGCCAATTCAATCTCCAGCGCCAGGCTGTCCCGCCGCGCCCTGCACTGCCTGTAGCTTTCCAGCATCCGCTTTACCTGTTCTCTCTGCATGTTTCCTCCTCCCATGCGTCGCTGCGCTTCAGGCACCTGTCGCTGCCCACCGCGTCCAGTCCCTTATATTTGTATATCGATTCACATGCCGCGCCGCACACCGGGCAGGTGGGTTCCTCCTCCTGCCGCAGGCTTCCAAAGCGCTCCATCCGCCGGATCTCCGGCCTGTCCATGTCTTTCATCGCTCAAAACTATAATCAATCCGGCTGTTTCCGTCAACCGCCGATTCTTGACAAACAGATGAAAAAATTGTATGCTGTCCAACACATGCATATTGACAACCAATCAAAGGAGCAAAACCGTGTGGCGCTTGTTAATGATCGCATTATTTTCCATCTCGCTTTTGGGTGCCGCCTATGTCACCTGGCGCTTTCATAAGCTGGGCCCCATCCAAAAAATTGCGCATAAAAACCGCCTGCTGGCCTGGCTGGTATCGCTGCTCCCTCTGGCGGTGTCCTCCTGTTTTCTTTTCATCAATACCATTTCCTTTGCCGTGGTGCTCATCCATTTTGTGGTGATTTGGGCCCTGTCCGACCTCATTGGCCTGATTGCCCGCAAAATTGCCCGCCGTTCCTTCCGCCGCTATTGGGCGGGCTATGTGTCCCTGGCGGTCACCGTGCTGTGGCTGGGCATCGGATGGTTGAATGCCCACCATGTATTTACCGTCTCCTATACCTTTTCCTCTGAAAAGCTCAGCGCCCCGCTTCGGGTGGCACTCGTAGCCGATTCCCACCTGGGCATCACCCAAAATGGCGCCTCCTTCGCCCGGGAAATGGAAAAGCTGCAAAAGCAAAACCCCGATATCCTGGTCCTGGCCGGGGACTTTGTGGATGACGACAGCAGCCGGGAGGATATGCTGGCCGCCTGTGAAGCTCTGGGCCGCTTCTCCTGTCCCTATGGCGTGTATTTTATTTACGGCAATCATGATATGGGCTATTTCAATTACCGCAACTTCTCCGGCGAAGAGCTGAGCGCCGCCCTGCGCGCCAACGGCGTCACCATCCTGTCCGATCAGTGTGAGCTGATCGACAACCGGTTCTATATCGTCGGACGCCTGGACCGCACCTTCCGGAACCGCGCCTCCATGGAATCCCTGGTTTCCGGGCTGGATGGCGACAAGTTCATGTTGGTACTCGATCACCAGCCCAACGCCTATGCCGAGGAAGCCGCGGCAGGCGCCGATCTGGTGCTTTCGGGCCACACCCATGGCGGCCATATCTTTCCCGCCGGGCAGATCGGTCTGCTGATGGGCGCCAATGACCGCCGCTACGGTACCGAAACCCGGAACGGCACCGTATTCGTGGTCACCAGCGGCATCTCGGGCTGGGCCATTCCCTTCAAAACCGGCTGCTTCTCCGAGGTCGTGCTCATTGATCTGCAGCCCGCCCAATCCGTTCACTGAAAAAACGCCAACCGGCAATGGGTTTGCTCCCGGTTGGCGTTTTTTCCGTATAGCGTTCTTATTCGCCTGTCGTGATCCGCTGATAATCCCTTGTAAACGCTGCCACAGCGTCTGTCACCAGCGCGCTTTTCAGCGCGCTGCGCAGCAAATCGGGCGCCACGGTCACGGCATGCGCGCCGCAGTCAATGGCCCGCACCACCTGGCCCGCGTTCTTGAAGCTGGCGCCCAGGATCTTGGCGGGATAATTCCCCAGGTCAATCATATCGCGCATCTGCCCAATGGCTTTGCCAAAGTCAATCTCATTCTGCTCCATGCGGTTACAGTAGGGCGCCAGGTAATCGGCCCCGGCACTGACGGCCAGCATGCCCTGCATGGGATAATAAATGGCCGTGGCAGTAACGTTCATCCCCCGCTTTTTCAGCAGTCGGATGGCCTTGATGCCGTTTTCGGTCACCGGCACCTTCACATAAATATCCTTTCCCAGCAGCGCCCGCAAATCGGCCGCTTCCTCCAGCATGGCCCCGCATTCCTCGCTGCCCAGCTGCACATGCATGGAGCAGCCCGGCATCAGCAGCCTTATCTTTTTCAGCTGCTCCTCATAATCAAAGGGCAGCTCGGCCTTCAGTATGCTGGGATTGGTGGTCACCCCCGTAACGGGCAGCATGTCCACCGCTTCCTTGATGGCCTTCAGGTTCGCCGTATCGATCATCCATTCCATATATGCTTCGCCTCCTTTGCCATTGTATTCCTTCATATTTTCTCTGTCAAGTTTGACTTTTTCGCGATCAATTGCTATACTGTTTGCACCTGCGCGGGGGTACGTTTTCCCCTGGAAGGCAATTTCGCTTGGACGCAATCGGAGGAACGCCATGCTTGATCGTCTGCTGCGCTCGCAGCTCCTGGCCGATCTCATCGATGCCGTCCAGCAGCCCCAGGGGGCTGCCGCCTACGCCGTGTGCGACGGTGCCAGGCCCGCCCTGGCCGCCGCCCTGGCCCGAGGCACCGGCCGTCAGGTGCTCTACATCGCCCCCGGCGACCGGGAAGCCGCCCGGGCGGCCGAGGACGTAAACCAGTACCTGCCCCAGGCCGCGGCCAGCCTGCGCCCCCGGGAACGCCAGTTTATCCGCGCCGCCGCCAGCCATGAAAGCGAATGGCAGCGCCTCACCGCTCTGGAGGGCGTGCGCACGGGTGATATCCGGGTGCTCTGCGTGGCGGCCGACGCCCTGCTCTGGCGCATGACGCCCCCTGCCCTGGCGGATGAAATGACGGTTTTCCTCAAAGTGGGCGATACCGTCGCCCCCGCCGATCTCATGGCCCGGCTGTCCGAAGCCGGCTATGAGCGGGTGGATATGGTGGAGGGTCGGGGCCAGTGCGCGCTGCGCGGCGCCATTGTGGATGTCTATCCTCCCGCCGCCCCCGACGCCCTGCGCATCGAATTTTTTGACAATGAAATTGACGGCATGCGCGCCTTTGACTGCATCAGCCAGCGCAGCCTGCGCCATATGGACAGCCTGCGCATCCCGCCTGCCGGGGAATACCTGCTCCGGAGGGCCGATCGCCCCGCCGCCGGCGCCCGCATGCGCCAGCTGCTGGAAGCCGCCCAGCAGCGCCTGCAAGCCGCCCGTCCCCAGGACCAGATCATCCATGCCTCCCTGGAGGCTGAGGAAATCGACAGCGAATTTTCCAGCGAATCCCGGGAGGGCCTGCGCACGCTGCTCCGGGAAGCCGAAAGCCTGGAAGCGGGGGGGCTGTGCCGCCCGATCGATCTGTGGGCCCTTCTGCTCATGCCCGAAACCGCACCGCTGAGCTGCTATCTTGATCGCCCCATCGTGCTGGTGGATACCCCGGACCGCTGCGGCGTGCGCATCAAGGATGCCGCCGACAGCTACCTCAATGATCTGTCCCTGGCCGTGGAGCGCATGGAAGCCGTCCGGGAGCAGCAGTCGCTGCTCTATACGCCTGATGAAGCCCTGGCCCTGGTCAACGGCTGTGATATGCTGTCGGCGCAGGAGTTCCTGCGGGGCTGCGCCGGGTTCAAGCAGGGCGCCCCCCTCAAAATGGATATCCTTCCCGCGCCCCAGTATCACGGCAGCATCCGCGATCTGGCAAGCGATATCGCCGCCTGGCGCGGGGAAAACGGGGAGGTCTTCCTGCTCTCCGGCGGTGAAGCCCGGGGCGAGCGCCTGCTTGATACCCTGCGGGGGGTGGACGCTCGGCTGGACGATCATGTGCGCCTGCTGCCTATGTCCCTCTCCCATGGCTTTTCCTGGGCGGCGCTGGGCCTGCACATCCTGTCCGATACCGATATCTACGGCGCGGCCCGCAAAAAGGCCCGCGGCCAGCAGACCGCCGGGCAGCGCATCGACGCCTTCACCGATCTGAAGGAAGGCGACTACGTGGTGCACGAAATGCACGGCGTAGGCGTATATATGGGCGTTACCCGCATCCAGACCGAGGGGGCCTGGCGGGATTACCTGCTGATCCAGTATAAGGGCAGCGACAAGCTCTACGTCCCCACCGACCAGTTTGACCGGGTGCAAAAATACATCGGTTCCACCGAGGCCCCGCCCCCGGTAAACAGCCTGTCCGGCAGCGAATGGCAAAAGCAGAAATCCCGGGTCAAGGCCGGCCTGAAAAAGCTGGCCTTCAACCTGGTACAGCTCTATGCCGCCCGGGAATCCACCCCCGGTTACGCCTTCTCCCCGGACAGCAGCTGGACCGCCCAGTTCAACGACGGCGTGCCCTATGAGCTCACCCCGGACCAGGCCCACGCCGTGGAGGATATCAAGCGCGATATGGAATCCCCCCGCAATATGGACCGCCTGCTGTGCGGCGATGTGGGCTACGGCAAAACCGAAGTAGCGCTGCGCGCCGCCTTCAAAGCCGTCAGCGACGGCAAGCAGGTAGCGCTGCTGGCCCCTACCACCATCCTGGCGCAGCAGCATTACTATACCTGCAAAAAGCGCTTCCAGGATTTCCCGGTCAATATCGATGTGATCAGCCGCTTCCGCACGGCCAAAAACCAGCGGGAAGCGCTGGCCAACGCCGCCGCAGGCAAAATCGATATCCTCATCGGCACCCACCGGCTGCTCAGCAAGGATGTGCGCTTCAAGGACCTGGGCCTGCTCATCATCGACGAGGAACAGCGTTTTGGCGTGGCCCACAAGGAGCAGATCAAAAACATGAAAAAAACGGTGGACGTGCTCACCCTTTCGGCCACGCCCATCCCCCGCACCCTGCATATGGGCATGGTGGGCGTGCGCGATATGAGCCTGCTGGAAACGCCGCCGGAGGAACGCATCCCCGTGCAGACCTACGTGATGGATTATAATGAAGGCGTGGTGCGCTCGGCCATCCTGCGGGAAATCGGCCGGGGCGGCCAGGTGTACTTCCTGTACAACCGCGTGGCCAATATCGACGCCTTTGCCGCCCGGCTGCGCCAGCTGGTGCCCGAGGCCCGCGTCGCCGTGGGCCACGGCCAGATGCAGGAGCACGCGCTGGAAGACGTTATGCTGGATTTCTACGGCGGCAAATACGATGTGCTGCTGTGTTCCACCATCATCGAAAACGGCCTGGACGTGCCCACCGCCAATACCATGATCGTGTACGACGCCGACCGCTTCGGCCTGTCCCAGCTTTACCAGCTCCGGGGCCGGGTGGGCCGCTCCAACCGGGTGGCCTACGCCTACTTCACCGTGCGTCCCGATAAAATGCTGTCCGAAACCGCCGAAAAACGCCTGGCCGCCATCCGTGAATTCACCGAGTTCGGCGCAGGCTTCCGCATCGCCATGCGCGATCTGGAAATCCGCGGCGCGGGCGATATTTTCGGCGCCGAGCAGAGCGGCCATATCAGCACCGTGGGCTATGATATGTACTGCAAGCTCATCGAGGAGGCCGTCCGGGAAGCCCGCGGCGATGCCCCGATCCCCGACGAATTGGAGCCCCGGGTCGATCTCAGGGTCAACGCCTTCCTTCCTGACGGTTATGTTCGCGGCAGCGCCCAGCGGGTGGAAATCTATAAGCGCATTTCGCTGGTGCGCTCCATGGCCGACCGGGCCGATATCATCGATGAGCTCATCGACCGCTTTGGCGATATTCCGGATTCCGTTATGACGCTGCTGGACGTGGCGCTGGTCCGGGCGCTGTGCGTGCGCCTTGGCATTGATGTGGTGCGCCGGCAAAACGGCCAGGTGCTGCTGCGCTTCGATATGCGCTATGCCCCCAATTTTGCCGCCCTCCATACCGCCCTCACCGGCAGCCAGATCCGCTTCTCCACCGCCCGCACCCCCGGCCTGATCCTCCCCATGAGCCAGAAGCAGTCCGACGGGGATGCCTTAAAGCTCCTTGCCGCCCAGCTCAACGCAGCCGTCGCCGCGCTGGGCGAAACAAACGACGCGCCGGCCCAATAGCCGCACCGCCCACGACAAACATAGCTACATACAATAATGACATTGCTGTTTACGAACCCGAAAAATGCCTCCGATACGCTCGGCACTTTCGTCAGCACCAATGCCAAGAGAACAATCATGGAGGTTACGCCAAGCGGGATCTTTTCCCACACAAACATGACGGCCATAAAAACGAACAGGATCAGCGTGATGGCAACTGGACTCATTTTGTCTCCCCCCTTCTTTATTCAATCAGATCGATTAGAAAACTCCATGGATTTGATCCATCAGGCCACCGTCCCGGTACAGTACATCGGCAACCACCTTTTCCCCCTTGAAAATAGGCGCAGGGATGCCTGACATTTCTTCAGCCTTTGCCTTCAGTTCCTCCAGGCTGCAAACCGGCAGCCGCGCCGCCTTCAGCCTTTCCTTCAGCTCGGTTTTGCTGGGATTGACGGCCAGGCCATACTGCGTGACCAGCAGGTCAACTGTGGATCCGGGTGTGGAAATGCAATTGACGCGATTTACAATCAAGGGCAGGCGGGCACGGGTCAGCGGTGCTACAATAATGGCCAGCTTTGCGCCTGCCGCCACGTCACTGTGACCGCCGGATCCGCCCATGATAACACCTTGGGAATCGGTATGAACGTTCACGTTGAAGTTCAGATCGACCTCCGTAGCGCCAAGGATCACAGCGTCCAGATGATCAGCGATGCAGCCTCTTGGCCCCGGCGCAGCATAATGCGTAGCGGAAACTTCACGGTGCCTGGGATTGGTGCGGATGGATTCCACCGCTTTCAGGTCAAAGCACTGTACATCCATCAGCTGCTCAAAGCAGCCGGCGTTCAGCATATCCACCAGATAGCCGGTGATGCCGCCCATGCAGAAGCTGCCGTGGATATTCTGCTTCAGCATGATGTCCTTCAGGTACATGGCTGCGGCCAGGGATGCCCCGCCCGCACCTGTCTGGAAGGAAAATCCATCCTTCAACAGCCCGGAATGCAGAATGCTTTGGGCGGCGTATGCGGCAATGCGCAAGCCTACCGGATCGCGGGTGATTTTGGTGGTGCTGGATACAATGCCGGCAGGATCACCAATAGAATCCACCTGCACAACATAATCCACCTGGGTTTCTGGAATGGAAAAATCGGGCAATGGATAGGAAACCAGGTGATCGGTCACCACGATGACACGATCGGCACAGCGGGCGTCGGGCATAGCATAGCCCAGCGAGCCGCAGGCAGATTTGCCGTACTTTCCTGTACAGTTGCCCGACGCGTCGGAAGAAGGAGCGGCAATTATAGCAATATCGATGTGCATTTTCCCGTTTTCAATATCCGCGGGACGATGGCCATGAGAACGGAATACGGCCTTCTTTTTCAGCCTTCCCATGCTGATGGCGCGGCCCACATCACCGCCAATATAATCGGATTCGACGCTCGTGATGGTTTCATCCTCAAAGGCGTCGATGATGGGCGCATGAACCTGAAACAGCGAGCTGGCGCTCAGATTGATATCCTTGATGCCCATTTCCCGCAGCGCCGCGACGGTCATATTGATCACATGATCGCCGTTGCGCAGATGATGATGGAAGGAAAGCGTCATGCCGTCCCGGATGCCTGCGAGCCGCAAGGCTTCTTTGATGGACGCGATCAGTTTATTCATCCGTATCTTCCTCCTCTCCAAAGATCTGGCGCGCGTCCTCAACGACCTGACGTGCCCGCGCCACGATGGGCGCATCGATCATTTTGCCGCGCAAGGAAACAACCCCCTTGCCCTGAGCTTTTGCGTCCCGGATGCAGGCAAGGATGAGCCGCGCGTATTCAATTTCCTCCTCGGTGGGACTGAATACTGCGTTTACGGTATCAATATGCCTGGGGGAAATCACCAGCTTGCCGCTGAATCCAAGCGCCTTGGCAAACTGTGCGTCCTTTTCCAGCCCTTCCATATCATCCACATCAGTGAAGGGGGTATCGAACACATTGACGCCGGCGGCGCGCGCGGCGCACACCAGGCGAGTGCGGGCGTAGAAAATCTCCTGGCCCTCCTTGGTGCGTTTGCAATGCAGATCTGCCGTCAGATCCTCTCCGCCCAGCGCCAATCCCATGATCCTGTCCGAATAGGAGGCGATCTCTATGGCGTTTTCCACGCCCATGGCAGTTTCGATCAGGGGGAGCAGCGGCGTTGGGCGTTCCAGCCCAGCGTCCTGCTCAACGCGGGACATTTCAGCGGTCAGCGTATCAAGCATCTGCCTGCCGCTGACCTTGGTCGGTAAAACAGCGTCTGGCTTTTCCGGCAGGATTATGGCCAAATCGTCGCGCCAGTAGGCCGTATCGGTGGCGTTGATGCGCACGATCAGAAAGGTTTTTCTGATGCGTTGCGTACGAAGATAGTTGCGAACAAGGATGCGAGCGGTATCCTTTTCAGCGGGGGAAACAGCGTCCTCCAAATCCAGGATCAGAGCGTCCGCGCCCAGCGTTTCCCCGTTAATCAGCATGTTAGGTGTATTGCCAGGCAGAAAAGAAAGTGTGCGGATCATTCTTGTCCTCCTTCTCCCTGTGCCCGCAGCACAGCAGCTTCCACGCGAGCGGCAATCACGCAGTTCAAGGCGCCTTTATCCTGCACATGGACGGATGCTGCCTGTACATGCAGGCTTTTGAGCGTTTCCAGCACAGTGCCGCGAATTTCCTCGCCATACTGTGAGAGAACCACAGATTCGATCTCCAGTTTAATTTCGCTTGCAGAAGGCTCCACAGTTACCAGGCAGTCACTGGATTCAAGCGTTCCAGCGGCCGCAGTCTTTTCAATATGCATTCAATCACCTCTTTGCTATTATCATTCACAGTGATGCCTGAATCGGTTTACTTTTGTTCAACGTCCATATAAAGTGCCACAAGCTCCTTGATCGGTGCTTCGCACTTTTCCTTCTGCTCAGCGTAATAGGCCTTGTTTTCCACAAACATATTGTTTCCTTCCGTATCGATGGAAACGATCAGCGGACCGAACTCGTTGACGCGCATGACCCAAACGGCCTCGGGCATGCCCAGCTCCCGCCAGTATACGGTTTCGATTTCCTCTACGTGGGACGCGGACAGAACGGCGCAGCCGCCGGGGAAAACGCAGTGGATCGCGCCGAACTTTTTGCAGCCTTCGCTGGTCAGCGGTCCCATGCCGCCCTTGCCCACGATCACGCGAACGCCGGTCCTTTCGATGAAAGCCGCCTCGTCAGCTTCCATGCGGATGGAGGAGGTGGGGCCGATGGACACCATGACGTTCTTTTCGCCCTCCTTCACGATGGGGCCGGCGTGCATGATGGCCATATCCTTGAAGTCGTAAGGGCAGGTCAGCCCTTCGTGCACCACGCGATGATGCACGTCGTCCCGGCCGGTGGTCAGGTAGCCCGTCAGGTATACGATATCGCCTGTGCGAAGATCCTTGATATCCTCGTAAAAAACGGGGGTCGTCAGCACCTTTTTCATTTTCGTGTCCTCCTTTTCACTCCGCGCAGTTGGTGCGGTTGGTGCCCTGCATATAGGCGTCCGCATCCTTGTAGCTGGGGATCTCATAGGTCAGATCGCTGTTGAAGCGGATCACGCCGCGGCGATGGGCGTAGCAGGCTACGTTGACACCAACGGCGATATCGGCTGTATGGCGGCCGGAGGATTCAATATGCACTTCCATGGCCACGGTATTGCCGCGCATGCCCTGCGCGCCAATGCCCATCTTGTTCAGGCCTTCCTTCAGGGCATCCTCCAGGGCAGCAGCCTTGGGATGGGGATGATGGGTGCCCAGGGGACGCAAGTAAGCCTTCTTGGAAAGGACGGCGGCGTTCTCCATATTGGTGCCCAGGCCCACGCCAACGATCAGGGGCGGGCAGGCGTTAATGCCCAGATCGGATACGGTATCAAAGACGGCTTTTACAATGGATGCATAGCCGTCGGAAGGCTTGTACACCTTGGCGTTGCCGGGCAGGCAGCAGCCGCCGCCCGCGAAGTAGGTGATAATTTCCAGGTCGTCCAGTTCGGGATCGATTTCCCAATGGATCCAGGGAATGCGCTCGCCGGTATTGTCGCCGGTGTTGCGCTCCTCAAAGTAATTGACGGTGTTCTGGCGCAGCGGCACGGAATAGGTGGCGTGATGTACGGCATCCCGCAGCGCTTCCTCCACAATGCCCAGGTAGGGGAACTTGGCGCCTACCGTCATGTAGAAGTGCATCAGACCGGTATCCTGGCAGCAGGGACGATCCATTTTCTTGGCCAGCTCCAGATTGGTGAAGTAAGCGTCGTACAGGGTCTTTTGCATTTCGTTGGTTTCTGTGGCGCGGCATTCGGCCAGCTTCTCCAGCACGTCGTCCGGCAGATGGGTGGCGGCCAGGCCGATAAACCGCTCCATCCGTTCACTGAGGATCAATTTGGCTTCTTCATTCGTCATATTGTCCGCTCCCTTCAGAGATGGATTTATTCTATCTCTTTTTTACCATTTTCTATTGCATTTGTACAATACTTTGTATACAATTGAGATAATAGGATAAATCCTATGAACCAAGGAGGAACAGCTATGAAAACAGATAACAGCTACCAATATGTTTCCATGATCCTGGAAAAAGGCAATTTCACAGAGGCTGCAAAAGCGCTGTATATCTCGCAGCCATCGTTGTCTCAATACATTTCCCGTCTGGAAAATGAAATCGGCTCACGCATTTTTATCCCCGATATGAAGCCGCCAACGCTCACGGAAGCCGGCAGGATCTTTATGGCGCAGGAATCCAGAATGCGTTCCATTCATGCGCAAATGCTGCAGCAAATACAGGAAATTGAAATGCTGGGACGTGGTCTTGTCACGATCGGCGCCTCACACTATCGCAGCATGACGCTCCTGGTGGAAGCCATTCCCCGTTTTAAAGAAAAATACCCGAATATCGAAATTCGGGTGGAAGAAGATAAAACCGATGCTTTGGCCAAAGCGGCAGCAAAAAATATCACCGATTTTTCTATCGTGATGCTGCCGCTTACCAATCCAAAGCTGGGCTATATCCGATTATTTGACGAGGAGATCCTGGTGGCGATGCCGCCATCTCATCCGCTTTGCCGGGACATGGACATATCCAGCCCTCAGGAACCGCCTTATCCTGTGCTGGATTTTACATGCTTAAAAAATGACCCCTTCATTCTGATCAAGCGCGGACAGCACCTTCGCAATACATATCTTGAATTGTTCCAGCGTTTTGAGTTTACGCCCAATATCGTGATGGAAACCGATGATATGCCAACAGCGCAGTCCTTGTCTGCGGTGGGTGTTGGCATTTCCCTGGTTCCAGATCATTTGGTAGACGCAAAAATATATACGCGAAGGCCCATCTATTTTTCCATTCAGCAGCCCGTGGCAAAACGGGTGGTGGTCGCCGCTTTTGATAAACGGCATCCCATGAGCAAAGCGGCGCGGGCTTTTCTGGAAGAGATCAAAAGGGTTTGCAATTAATCTGTTTTTTACGGCGGAATTTATAAGAGCTAACTGCGAATATCCCGGCGATTGGGATGGTGAGGTTGAAAAGATCGTCACGACGGACGATATGATTATCACCGCTGCACGGGTATATCCGAAGGATCGCTCCGCTTCTTTCCACGTTACGTCCTTCATCAAGCTGAAAGACGATAAGATCGTCGCTATGGACGAGTATTGGGCAGACGATGGCGAAGCTCCGAAGTGGCGGCAGGATATGAAGATTGGGAGAAAGATAAAATGATAGAGCTACGGCGACTATTTAGAATGGATTTTATTTCGTCGCGGAAAAAAGCAATTCTTCCTCCGTCAGCATGTCCAGGCCAACCTTGATTTGATCCGCCTTCATGAAGTGTTCAAGCGTTATGTAATGCGTTTGCGGCTTTTGCGCCTGCGCCTGATCGCATCTACACCGCGGCCCAAGCCGAAAGCTGCGTCACGCAGGGCCTTCCAATAATTTACAGTCTGATAAAAAATACCGGGTGGAGAAATACAGGAACTTGTGCTATAATAGCCGTGTTCCTGTATTTCTCCCATTGATGAAGGAGTGTTTCATGCCCCAAGTAGCACGCCGCCGCCAGGAAACTCCGCAGCGCCGCACCCGCAGGCACGATTATCGCGCCCTGGTGCTGGTGCTCTTTCTGGCGTTTATCGTTTTTATGGTGGCCGTCAGCCCCTGGGAGCCTGTCAGCCAGGCCCTGAACGCCGACGGCAACGGCGCCGGTACCTATAAGGGCCTGGTCATCAGCGAGGTCATGAGCGCCAACGGCTCCGCCCTGCCCGATGATTCCGGCCTGTTTGCCGATTGGATCGAGGTTATGAACATCTCGGATGAACCTGTGAGTCTCAAGGATATCACTCTTTCGGACCGTCCGGATAAGGCCAAGTTCATCTTCCCGGATCATCTCCTTTCCCCCGGCGAATGCGTGCTGGTGTTCTGTGACAATACCAACCAGAACCAGCTCGACCGCGCCTATCACGCCAAATTCAAGCTGTCCTCCCTCAAGGACGCCGTGTATATGTTCAACCCCGCGGGCTATGTGATCGACAGCATCGAAATCCCCACCCTGAACACCAATGAAGCCTACGCCCGCATGGAGGACGGCCGTTTTGAGATCACCTCGCTGTACAGCCCGGGCTATGCCAATACCGAGGACGGCCATGTCACCTACCTGAGCCGCTATACCATTGAGGCCAATACCCTGCGCATCAATGAGATCATGGCCGCGCCCCGCAGCGGCCTGCGGGACGAGGATGGCGAGCTGTCCGACTGGATCGAGCTGTATAACGCCGGGTCCGAGCGCGTTTATCTGCACGATTACGCCCTGAGCGACAACGAGGAAAAGCTCACCAAATGGTTCTTCCCCCAGGGCGCCTACATTGATCCCGGCCAGTACTACATCGTGTTCTGCTCGGGCAAAAACCGCACCGGTGCCGATACCGGCTACCCCCATACCAATTTCAGCCTGTCCGCCGAGGGCGAAACCGTCACATTGTCCAACGCCCTGGCCCAGCTGGTGGATCGGGTGGTATACGATAACCTGCCGGTGGACTGCAGCTATGGCCGTAACGACCAGACCGGCGCCTGGCAGGTGTATACCCTGGCCACCCCCGGCGCCTCCAACAACGCCTCGGGCGCGGCCCGGGCCGATGAATACCTGCGCGCCCTCAACCGCACCCATGTGATCCTCAGCGAGGTCATGGCCAGCAACGACCATGTAGCCATCTTTTCAGGCTCGCCCAACAAGGACTGGGTGGAGATATATAACGACGGCACCGAAACCGTTGATCTCAGCGGCTTCGGCCTGTCGGACAACATCAACTGGCCCCGCAAATGGCAGTTTCCCGAGGGCACAGTGATCTGGCCCGGGGAATACAAGCTCATCATGCTGGACGGCAGAAACACTGTGGATACCCAGGGCGGCCTGCACGCTTCCTTCAAGCTCCGCCGGGCCGGGGGCGAAACGCTGACGCTTTCCGATTCCACGGGTTACGTGCTGGATAAGCTCTGCCTGCCGGAAATTCCCACCGATTTCAGCTATGGCCGAACGCTGGGTTTGGGCGGTTTTTTTTATTATGACGCCGCCACCCCCGGCGTGGTCAACGGCACCGGCTTTACCGGCTTCACCGCCGCCCCCACTTTTGTGCGGGCGGGCGGCCTTTACGATGAAAACGTCACTGTAGCCATCAACGTCCCCGCCGGCACGGCGGTATATTATACGCTGGACGGCTCGGTGCCCACCGTCACGGACGGCACGCTGTACACCGGGCCCTTCGAAATCACCAATACCAAGGCCGTGCGCGCCCGGGCCTTTGAAACCGGCAAGCAGCCCTCCAATATCATATCGGCCACCTACGTGCTCAAAACCTATTTTACGCTGCCCGTGGTGTGCCTGGTCTCCGATCCGGACAGCCTGTGGAACAATACCACCGGCATCTATGCCGCCGGCGAGGGCATCGATCTGAGCAGCTATGCCTATATTCCCTTCAGCCGGCCTTCCCCCCTGTACCGGGTGCAGAAAAACGCAGGCGTCCATGTGGAATCCTATGCCGAAATGTTTGAGCTCACCGGGGAAACGGTGTTCAGTCAGGGCATCGAAATCGGCCTGATTGGCCAGTACAGCCTGGATATGCCGCAAAAATCCCTGAAGCTCATGGCCAAGGCTCGCTACGGCAATAAATACATCCAGGGCAATCCCTTCCCGGACCGGGAGTACACCGAATACCGCGCCCTGGTGCTGCGCAACAGCGGCAACGACTGCGTATGGACGCGCATGGTGGACGGCGTGCAGTCCCGGCTGGTGGACCTGCTGGATACCTCGGTGATTCACCAGGCATGGCGGCCCGTAGTGGTGTATATCAACGGCCTTTACTGGGGCCATTACAACCTGCGCGAGCGCGTCAGCGAATATTTCGTGGCCCAGCATGAAGGATTGGATATGAGCCAGGCCAAAACCATCGACGTGCTGGAGGGCAGCGGCACCACCAAGGATAAAATCAACAACGGCAGCAATGCCGAGTGGAAGGAATTCATTTCCACCGTCAAAACGCTCAATCCCGCCCGGAATCCCGCCGATCTCCAATATATCCTGGACCGCATCGACCTGGACAATTATTTTGACTATGTTATCATTGAAAGCTTCTTTGCCAATACCGATTCAGGCAACATCCGCTTCTATAAGGTGCCGGGCGGCAAATGGAAATGGATCATGTACGATATGGACTATGGCCTGTTCAACGCCAACTCCAACGGCATCGCCAATTACCTGAATCCCAAAGGCCACGGCGCCAATGACGATATCGACAACACCCTGATCTTAAAGCTCCTGGAAAACAGCGACATGCTGGATCGCTTCCTGATCCGCTTCGGGGAAATCTTCCGCATTCTCACCACCGATACCATGCTGAATGAAATCAACCAGTGCTTCGCCATCCTAGAGCCCGAAATGGACATGCATTTTGACCGCTGGGCCGCCGAAAACCTCAAAAACATTTCCGCCGATCAGCCCCAGACCAAGGATGGCTGCCTGCGCTACTGGCGCAGCCGCGTGGAACGCCTGCGCAACGTGGCGCGCAAGCGGCCGGCCTATTGCTGGCGCCAGGTGGCCGAATGGTTCAAGCTCACCGACGCCCAGATGGAAAGCTACTTTGGTCCTATCCCGCTGATCCCCACCGACGCCGCCTGGGACAGCGAGAAGGCCAGGGATACCGGCATGACCTACCTGTACGGCAGCAACTGGCAGCGGCTCTATCAATAAAAGCGAACGCTTGAACTTTCTCCCCATCCCCTGTATAATAAAACCACTGAACTACGGAGGTACTTCCATGAACCTGATCCCCGCCCTGACCAGCCTCAGCAAGTCCGAAATCGTATCCAGCGATTTCTGGGCCTCCCAGTTTTCCTCCTTCACCCCAGCCAACGTCGTGCTGGTGCTGATTTTCGCGCTGATTACCGGCATCGCCATTTCGCTGGTATATAAAATCACCTACCGCGGCGTGCTCTACAGCCCGCAGTTCTCCATGGTGCTCATCATGCTGGTGCTGGTCACGGCCCCCGTGGTCATGGCCATCGGCAGCAACGTGGCCTTGTCCATGGGCATGGTGGGCGCGCTGAGCATCGTCCGCTTCCGCACCGCCATCAAGGAACCCCTGGACACCTGCTATATGTTCTGGTCCATCACCATGGGCATCCTGCTGGGCGCCAAGCAATACGCCATCGCGCTGGTGGTGGTGGTAGGCATCGGCGCCATCCTGATCGCGCTTTCCTTTATTCGTTTCCGCCATCCCAATGCCTACCTGTTGGTGCTGCATTATGATGTGATTGCCGAGCCCGATATCGAAACCGAGCTGCGCCGCAACGCCCATTTCCGCCGCATCCGCAGCAAAACCGTTACCCGCGGCGGCGCGGAAATGACCGTAGAGATCCAGCTCAACAACCGTTCGGACATCGTGCGCAACATGCTGGCCATCGCGGGCGTGCATGACGCCACCCTGGTGGCCTGCCAGAATGAAACAGGAGCCTGATTATGGCAGTACCTCTCCGGCATGAGCTCAAGTTTTTCATATCGCCCATCCAGTATCAGGTGCTTTCCCGCACGCTCAAGGCCGTGCTCGGCCCCGATCCCCACGGCGATGAAAACAATCAATACCATATCCGTTCGCTGTATTTTGATACCGCGAATGACGACGCCCTGTACGACAAAATCAACGGCACAGCCAACCGCGATAAATACCGCATCCGCATTTATAACTTCAGCGACAGCATGATCCGCCTGGAATGCAAAAGCAAATTTCGGGACCTGATCAGCAAGCGCTCGGTGCGCATCTCCCGCGATTTGGCCGAGCAGCTGATCTCGGCCGATCCCACCGGCCTGGACACCACCGCCTCCGGCCTGGTCAGCGACGTATTCCGCGAAATGCGCACCCACCTGCTCCATCCCGTGGTCATCGTGGATTACCTGCGGGAAGCCTACCTGCATCCTGCCGAGGAGGTGCGCATCACCTTTGACATGCAGCTGCGCTCGGGCCTCCATTCGGTGGATATTTTCAATCCCCACATCCCCACCATCCCGCCCTTTGACCACAATGAAATCATCCTGGAGGTCAAGTATAACCAGGTGCTCCCCCCCTATATCGCCAGCGTGCTCGCCTACGCCCTCCGGGACGGCGCCGTCCAGTCCGCCATCAGCAAATACGTCTGGTGCCGCCGCTTTGAGTTCAAGGATTTCTGATATTTCATCCCACGCAAACGCCGCCCGGCAGGATCCCCCGTCAGGCGGCGTTTGTTATATAAAATGTAAATGAAAAGCAGTTATTTGCAAAAACAAAACGGGAATCGCTTCACATTTGGACCGTTCCCCCTTTTCGTTTCCGCTCAGCCTTCCCCGTTTTTTCGCTTTTCCTTCTGCCAGAAAGCGATCCGCACCGCTGCAAAGGCCACGCCCGCCACAGGCCAGATGATCCAGCTGTGGTCCCAGTCATTGCCAATGAAGCTGTAACTCAGAAAAATCACCGTCATCAGGAACCAATAAGTGCCGCTCAACATAGCGGCGAGCCCAATGTAGCGTTTGCGCTCCGGCGTATAATCGCCCTCCTGCAAAACCCTTTGCAGCGCGGTCCAATATACGCCGTCCAGCACCAGGATGGCCGCGCCCAGCCCGATGAGCAGCAAAAGCAGCCCCACCGCCGCCAGTACAAGCAGGGTATCCGGGGCCATCAGGCTGGCCAATACCACCGGGATCACCGAAACGATGCACAGCGCCACTCCCGCAATAATATTCCGGGTATGCCTCTCCCGCTGCTCCAGCCGCAGGCTTTGGGCCAGTTCCGTCACGCCTTCGCCGGGCGCAAATACCTCTTTATCCATCCATTCATAATCCGCCGTTTTCATGCCGCAGCTGATAAACAGCCCAACGGCCGCCGCCACCAGCAGCAAAAGCACCGTCACGCCGATGCCCACCATCAGTCCCTGATTAATGGGCCGTACCTGGCTGTATCCCGACAGCAGGATCAACGCCGCCGGGGAAATCACGCACAGCAGCACCCCCAGGGCGATCCGGGGCGCGGTTTCCCGCTTGACCGTCAGGTAGGCATGGGCTTCCTCCCCGGTCAGCCGCCGGAGCCCGTCCTCCGCCGACGCCATTTGGATCTCCGGCATATCCATTTCATCCTTTAACAGATAATCGGTGCTCACGCCAAAAAGCCTGCTCAGCGCCACGATGCGGTCAGGCTCGGGCATGGCCTGGTTTCCTTCCCATTTGGAAACGGCCTGCCGGGATACCTGCATGCGGTCGGCCAGCTCCTCCTGCGACCAGCCCTGTCTTTTGCGAAGCAATATCATTTTATCTGCCAGATTCATAACATTCTCCTTTGTTCGTGATGCTCTCATCATAGCACAAAAAGGGTTGCCGCGCCACCAAGCTGGCCCAAACAATTTGTCAACCAGTGGTTGCACTATGGAAATATTGATGAAAAAATGATGTTCCTGTGCTATAATCCCTGTATCAAAAGGAGGGATTGCTTTGCCGGTTGAAGCGCTGTATTATGTCCTGCTCTTCTTTGTGGGCGCCGTGCTGGGCTGGTGCATGGAGGTTATCTGCAAGCTGATCCAGTTTCGCCGGTTTATCAACCGCGGTTTTCTCATCGGCCCCTATTGTCCCATTTACGGCTTCGGCGCCGCGCTGCTCACCGCGCTTTTGTCCCGATTCACCCAGGATCCCTTTGCCGTGTTCGGCCTGGCCATGCTGATCTGCGGTACGCTGGAATACCTGACCAGCTGGCTCATGGAAACGCTGTTTCACGCCCGCTGGTGGGATTACAGCGGCAAGCGCTTTAACCTGAATGGCCGGGTGTGCGCCAATACGCTGATCCCCTTAGGCATGCTGGGCCTCATCATGGTCTATTTTGTCAAGCCCTGGCTGTTCGCCCGCTTTGCGCGGCTTTCCCTGCCATGGCTTTATTCTCTCAGCGGCGGACTCACCGCCGTGCTGCTGGCCGATACCGTGGTCAGCGCGCTGACGCTTGTCCGCATCCGCAGGGGCGCCTCCAACGCCGCCGGCGACAGCACCGAAGCCATTACCGCCGCCGTCCGCGCCATGCTGGCCCAGGAATCAGCCCTGGTGCGCCGTACCCTGCGT
>JAFUGB010000112.1 GCA_017469605.1 Clostridia bacterium | reverse complement strand
CTGACCGGGCTTGGCTATCCGCTGGGCTGGATCCTGTGCAGCGTATCGCTGGCGCTGTGCTATAGGCTGATCCCCTGGGAAAAGAAGCAGCAGGCGCGCCAGAGGGCGTGATGAATTGTTGCTTTTCATTTGCGCACATTCGTGTTATACTGTATAGGGCATGGTACGCCCGAAAGGAGTTATATTAATTTGGGTACTGCTAAATTCGCCGTATTTGTTGATTTGGAAAACTGCGGCGCCAAGGTGGAAACACTGACCAATATTTTGGAAAAGGTCAAGATCCGGGGCGATATCCTGTTGGGTAAGGTTTACGGCTATACCGACCGGTTCAGCGACCTGAAGGAGATTTTGCTTTCAAATACGTTTACCGTGGTTCCCTCGCTGCGCTATGGCGTTGCCCAGAAGAACAACGCCGATATCATGCTGGTGATCGACGCCCTGACCACGGCGTATTCCAACCCCCTGATCGACAGCTTTTGCATTGTATCGGGCGACAGCGATTATGTGCCGCTGGTAGGCACGCTGAAGGGAATGGGCAAATTTGTGCTGGGCATCAGCCGCAGCGAGGCCGCCAGCAGCATTTTCATCAACGCCTGCAATGAATTTCAGTTTCTGGAAACCGTGGGCGTTACGCCCCGCCGCCCCACGCGCAGTAAGGGCAGGAAGGCGCCCCTGGAGGACGATACCGGCGATGAAGAAGCGCTGTGCAAACTGATTGAAGGCATCCTGGCCGAGGCCGAGGAGGATGAAATGTACGCCAGCGAGCTCAAGGGCGTGCTGCTGCGCCTGCGCCCGCAGTTCAATGAAAAGAACTACGGCAGTGCCACCTTCGGCAAGCTGCTCAGCAAGCTCAGCGCCAAGTATGGCACCTTTCGCATGCGCAACGACAGCTACAACGTGATGGTATCCCTGACCCCGGATTCTTCCGTCGGCAGCCATGGCGACAGCCAGCCGCTCACCCGCGAAAGCTGGCGCGCTGCCTTTGCGGCGCAGCTGCAGCGCTACAAGGACGATGGGTTTGAACGCATCAACCCCTCCATCCTGAAAGCCGATATCACCAGCGTTTATCCCGATTTCAGCGAAAAAGCCATCGGCTTCAAGCGTTTTTCCGACGTGCTCAAGCAGATGGAAAAGGACGGCATGCTGCGCCTGGAGCTGGACAGCCAGAAAAATATGCTGGTAAAAATGCTGTAATTCTTGAAGAAACCCGTGCCCAAGCGCGGTTTTCCGGCGGCGCCGCCGCCAATCTATGAAAACTTTGGAGGTAATTTTATCATGGAAGTCAACAAGCACATGTCCATCCGCGAGGTGTTGATGATCAATCCCGGCACCGCCCGCATCTTTATGGAATTCGGCATGCACTGCCTGGGCTGCCCCCACGCCACCGCCGAGAGTCTGGAGGATGCCTGCGCCGTGCATGGCACCAATCCCGATGAGCTGGTGGATCAGCTGAACGCTTACATCATCGAAGCGCAGGGCTGACCATTCCCTATGTTTCACAGCCTTCTCCGTGCTTTTTGCACGGAGTAAGGCTTTTTGTGCGTTTTCCGGCATATAGCAGATATTATTCTCAATTTCAAGGGAGAGCCTATGAAACTAATCGTTCTCACCGGCGGCGGCACCGCCGGGCATGTAACCCCGCACCTGGCGCTGCTGCCCCATCTGCTGAAGCAGGGGTATGACATCCACTACATCGGCACCGAGGAAGGAATTGAGCATGGCATGATCGCCAAGCTGGACGGCGTTACCTATCATGCCGTCAAATCCGGCAAGCTGCGCCGCTATCACGACTGGAAAAACTTTACCGATCCCTTCCGGGTGATCGCCGGCGCCTTTCAAAGCGCGCACCTGATGCGCAAACTCAAGCCCGATGTGTGCTTCTCCAAGGGCGGCTTCGTATCCGTACCGGTGGTCATTGGCGCGTGGCTGAACGGTGTTCCTACCCTGTGCCATGAAAGCGACCTGACGCCGGGACTGGCCAACAAAATCTGCTCCAGGTTCGCCAAAAGGATCGCCACCACCTTTCCCGAATGCGCCGAAGCGCTGGGCGAAAAAGCGGTGTTTACCGGCACGCCCCTGCGCCCTGAGCTGTTCAGCGGCAGCCGCGAAAAGGGGCTGGAAATGGCCGGCTTTTCCCGGGAAAAGCCCGTGCTGCTGATGATGGGCGGCAGTTTGGGCGCGCAAAGCGTCAACAAGGCGCTGCGGGACGCACTGCCCCGGCTGCTGCCCCATATGCAGGTGCTGCACATCTGCGGGAAAAAGAACCTGGATGAAAGCTTGCGGGCTCTGGACGGATACTGGCAGGCCGAATTTCTCACCGACCGGCTGCCTGAAGCCATGGCAGCCGCCGATCTGATCCTCAGCCGCGCCGGATCCAACGCGCTGTGTGAATTCCAGGCGCTGGGAAAGCCCATGCTGCTAATCCCCTATCCCAAGGGCGCCAGCCGCGGCGACCAGATCCTCAACGCCGCCTCCTTTGAAAAGCGCGGCCTGGCCCGGGTCTTGGCCCAGGAAAACATGACCAGCGACAGCCTGGCCGACGCGCTGCTGGATTTGCTGAAAAACGGCGATGGCCTGCGCCGCGCGCTGCGGGAAGCGCCCCCTGCCGACGGCACACAGGCCGTGCTCCGGCTCATCGAGGAAATACAGAAGTAAGGAGATCTCCCATGAATTGTCCCTTTGCCGCCAAAGGCTGCGGCGGCTGCTCCGGCATAGCCGAAAAATACGGCGACCTGCTGAAAGAAAAAAACGCCGCCTTTAAGCGGCTTTTTCCCCTCGCCCAGCCCATCGTGGGCATGCAGGAGCCCCAGCGCTACCGCAACAAGGTGCTGCGCAGCTTTGCCAACGGCAAAACAAGCCTGTACCACGGCATGTATCGTGCCGGTACACACCAGATCATATCGGTGAACCGCTGCCTTCTGGAAAACCAACGGGCCAATGAAATTGCCAATATCGCCCTGGACATCCTGGCCGGCATGGGGATTTCGGCCTATCGGGAGGATTTTCACAGGGGGATCCTGCGGCATATGCAGGTGCGCCGGGGACACGCAAGCGGCCAGGCGCTGGTCACGGTGATCACCGGCGGAGAAGAATTCCGCGGCGGGAAGGAATTTGCTTCCGCGCTGACCGAACGCTGTCCGGACGTGCGTGGGGTGATCCATAACATAAATCCCCGGGGAGACAGCGCCGTGATGGGCTTCCAAAGCCATGTACTGGCGGGACGGGATGAAATTTGGGATACCATGAGCGGCCTGGATGTTTGCCTGACCAGCAGAAGCTTTTACCAGGTGAACACCATTCAGGCCGAAAAGCTTTACCGGCGGGCCATTGACCTGGCTCGGCTTTCGCCGGCAGACGCCGTGCTGGACGCGTATTGCGGCGTGGGCCTTATTGGAATGCTGGCCGCAAAGCAAGCAGGCCGGGTCACCGGCATTGAATTGGGGTCCGACGCCGTGCGCTGCGCCCGGAAGGCGGCCCGGCGCAATCAAATCACCAACATTGATTTTATATGCGGGGATACCGCCCAAGCCCTGAAAAGCGGCGGCTTGCGGCCCAGCGTAGTATTCATGGACCCGCCCAGAGCCGGCTGCTCCCAGGCTTTTTTAGACGGTGTTATTGCATGCGCCCCCGCGCGCCTCGTCTATATCAGCTGCAATCCTTCCACGCTGCGCCGCGACGTGGATATTCTGCAAAAATCCGGTTACCACCTTGACGTTGTACAGCCCTTTGATCTGTTCCCCTATACGGCGCATGTGGAGGCCGCGGCCTTGCTGTCACGCCGGGAGGATCCACGCGCCTGAAACGCGCCGCGTGACAGAAGCGGAAAACGCATAACGCTTCAGCCTTTATGGCGGAAGGAGGGAAAAATGAAAAAAACCCTGTCCATCCTGTTGGCCCTGGTTTTGCTTGCGGGCGTCATGCCGCAGGCTGCCGCCGACACCGACTTTCATCACGTAACCGAGATGTTCTACCCATTTTACCTGGGCAGCGCCGACATGACCCTGTCCGATCCTTATCCCGTGTACTTTATCGACGGCGCGGGCGACCTGCCTTATGTGGAGCTGAACAGCTGGCGGGAATTTATGTCGGTATTCTACCGTGAAATACTGGAGGATGAAGGCTACGAGCTGATTTTATCGCGAAACCACGCCGAAGCCATCCTTACCCGGGAAAACGGCTGGTCCATGACCTTGGATTTTGAAAACGACGCCCTTTTCTTTGACGATTATAATGCATTTATTCATGCCTCCAGCGATTCAGCGCTTCTGGATATGCTGTCCATGACCGGCTTTAACGGGGCCGGGCAGCCTGAGCTGTTTCAGCGCAATACCGATTCCTCCTTTGACCGGCACGGAAAAACCATCACGCTTCCGTTGGCGGACTACGGCATTCACAT
>JAFUGB010000111.1 GCA_017469605.1 Clostridia bacterium | reverse complement strand
GTGTACCGCTTTAAGGGAAACAAGCTGGCCTTCACCTTCATCATGGTCATCCTGATGATTCCCAGCCAGGTATCCATCATCGGCTTCTTCAACGAAATGTACAACATGGGCCTGATCAACACCTTCTGGCCGCTGATCGTGCCCGCCGCCGCCTCGCCCTCCGTGGTATTCTTTATGCGGCAGTACATGCAGAGCGGCCTGCCGCTGGAAATCGTGGAAGCGGCCCGCATTGACGGCTGCGGCGAGTTCCGCACCTTCAACAGGATCGCCCTGCCCATGATGACCCCCGCCATTGCCACCCAGGCCATCTTCACCTTTGTGGGCAGCTGGAACAACCTGTTCACGCCCTCCATGGTGATCAACAGCCAGGCCAAATTCACCATGCCCATGCTGGTTTCGCTGCTGAAGAGCGACCGTTTCCGCACGGACTTCGGCACGGTGTACCTGGCGCTGTCGCTGACGGTGCTGCCGCTGTTTGTGGTATATTTTGCCCTGAGCAAGTTTATCATCGGCGGCGTCGCCCTGGGCGGCGTAAAGGAATAAACCGGCCCGCATCCTTTGTGCGTCCGTCCGCGTGGGCGGACGCACATTTTATGAACCGACAAAGGAGAACGAAATGAAGTACGGATATTTTGACGACGCGGCGCGGGAGTATGTGATCACCACCCCCCGCACGCCTTATCCCTGGATCAACTACCTGGGCAGTGAAAACTTCTTTGGCATCATCAGCAATACCGCCGGCGGCTACTGCTTCTATCGGGACGCGCGCCTGCGCCGCATCACCCGCTACCGCTATAACAACCTGCCCGTGGATAACGGCGGCCGCTATTTCTACATCAAGGATGGCGATACCGTATGGAATCCCGGCTGGAAGCCCTGCAAAACCGAATTGGATGCCTATTCCTGCCGCCACGGCATGGGGTATACCGTGATCACCGGCAAAAAGAACGGCCTGTCGGCCCGGCAGCTCTCCTTTGTGCCCCTGGGCGTCAACGCCGAGGTACACCAGATCACCCTGAGCAATGAGAGCGACGCGCCCAAGGACGTGATCCTGACCAGCTTTGTGGAGTTCTGCCTGTGGAACGCCCAGGACGATATGCTCAACTTCCAGCGCAATTTTTCCACCGGCGAGGTGGAGGTCGAGGGCAGCGTGATCTACCACAAGACCGAGTACCGCGAGCGCCGAAACCATTACGCCTTCTATGCCGTGAACGTGCCTGTGGACGGCTATGACACCGATATGGAAACCTTCCTGGGCCTGTACAACGGCTTTGACGCGCCGGCGAGCGTTATGACCGGTAAAATGGGCAACAGCCACGCATCCGGCTGGCAGCCCATGGCGGCGCACCAGGTCAGGGTTTCCCTGGCTCCGGGCGAAAGCAAAAAGTATAACTTTGTGCTGGGCTATGTGGAATTGCCCGACGCGGAAAAGTTTGAGGCCCCCGGCGTGATCAACAAGGCGCCCGCCCACGCGCTGCTGGACAGGCTGGCCGACGATGAGCAGATCGCGGATGCCTTTGCCGCGCTGCGCCGCCACTGGGATAACCTGCTGAGCGCGTATACGCTGACCACGCCCGATGAAAAGCTGGGGCGCATGGTGAACATCTGGAATCCTTACCAGTGCATGGTCACCTTTAATATGAGCCGTTCCACCTCCATGTTTGAAAGCGGCATTGGCCGCGGCATGGGCTTCCGCGACAGCAGCCAGGACCTGCTGGGTTTTGTGCACCAGATCCCGGAGCGCGCCCGGGAGCGCATCCTGGATATCGCCGCCACCCAGTTCCGCGACGGCGGCTGCTATCACCAGTTCCAGCCCCTCACCAAGAAGGGCAATAACGACATCGGCGGCGGTTTCAACGACGATCCGCTGTGGCTGATCGCCGGCACGGCGGCCTATATCAAGGAAACCGGCGATTTTGGCATCCTGGATGAGCAGGTGCCCTACGACTGCAATCCCGCGGACTGCGGCACGCTGATGGAGCACCTGGAGGTCAGCTTTGGCCATGTGGTCAACAACCTGGGCCCGCACGGCCTGCCCCTGATCGGCCGGGCGGACTGGAACGACTGCCTGAACCTGAACTGCTTCTCCGATACGCCGGATGAAAGCTTCCAGACCTTCTCCAATCCCAACGCGCCCGATGACCGGATTGCCGAATCGGTGCTGATTGCCGGCATGTTTGTGGCCATCGGCCCCGAGCTGGCGGCCTTGCAGAAGCGCCGCGGGGATCTCGCCGGCGCCCGGAACAGCCAGGCGGCCATCGACGCCATGAACGCCGCCATACTGAAGGACGGCTGGGACGGCGAATGGTTTGTCCGCGCCTATGACGCGCTGGGCCGCAAGGTGGGCAGCCGGGAGTGCGAGGACGGCAAAATCTATATTGAATCCCAGGGCTACTGCGTCATGGGCGGTGTGGGCGTGGCTGACGGCAAGGCCGAGCAGGCGCTGGAATCGGTGCGCAAGTACCTGGAGACCGAGCACGGCATTGTGCTCCTGCAGCCCGCCTACAAGGCGTATCACCTGGAGCTGGGCGAGGTTTCCTCCTATCCGCCGGGATATAAGGAAAACGCCGGCATTTCTGCCATAACAATCCGTGGATCATCGCGGCCGAGACTGTGGTGGGCCATGGCGACCGGGCCTTTGACTTGTATAAAAAGATCGCGCCCGCATACCGCGAGGAGATCAGCGACCTGCACAAGATGGAGCCCTATGTATACAGCCAGATGATCGCGGGCAAGGATGCCCAGAACTTTGGCCAGGCCAAAAACAGCTGGCTCACCGGCACCGCCGCCTGGAAT
Organism: Clostridia bacterium; assembly: GCA_017469605.1. Classification (GTDB taxonomy): domain Bacteria; phylum Bacillota; class Clostridia; order Christensenellales; family Aristaeellaceae; genus SFMI01. The sequence goes on along the minus strand of JAFUGB010000111.1, from coordinate 946 downwards.
TTTTACGTGATCAGCAATTATATCCTGGGCGTCAAGCCCGATTGGGACGGCCTTAAAATCGATCCCTGCGTGTCGCACACCTGGGAGGGCTACCAGGTCAGCCGCCGTTTCCGGAACGCTGTCTATGCCATCGACGTCCAGAATCCGCAGCATGTCTGCCGGGGCGTGAAATCGGTCACGGTGGATGGAGCGCCGATCGCCGGCAACGTGCTGCCGGTGTTTGGCGACGGACAGGTGCACCGGGTCACGGTGGTGCTGGGATAAGCGGAAGGCGCCGGATCATCCAACGCGTTTGCCTGAAGCCGCAGGGCCCTTGAGGTCTTGCGGCTTTTTTGCGTGCCGGGCGCCCTTCGCCAAGGCTGCCCGGACGCGGAAAAAAGGAGACTGCGCCCACATTTTCCGGCCATGCGCCGCATACCCTGTCCCGAAGGACGGTGACGGGGATGAAAAGGCAATCGCTCAAGGGGCAGGCCGCGCTGCTGACCTGCGTGAACGCGCTGGTGCGGGGCTTGGGATTCATACTGCATGTGGTGCTCAGCCGCATGCTGGGGGCCGAAGCGCTGGGCGTGATGGAGCTGAGCCACAGCGCGCACATGCTGTCCATCACGCCGGTGACCGCCGGGTTGCCCGCGGCGGTAAGCCGGCTTACGGCGGTACGCCGGGACAGCGCCGCCCTGCGGGCGGGCCGTGGGCTGGCGCTGCGGATGAGCGCGGTGCTGATCCCGCTGTGGGTGATCCTGTCGCCCGTGGTGGCGTATCTGCTGGGCGATGAGCGCACGCTGCTGCCGCTGTGGGTGTTTACGCCCTGCATCGCCGTGCTGGGCCTGACGGCGGTGTACAGTGGTTATTGCTATGGGTGGGGCAGCGTATGGCCGCCTGCCCTGGGCACATTGCTGGAGCAGGCGCTGCGCTTTGGCGTGAGCGCTGCGCTTTTGCTGCTGTTGCC
>JAFUGB010000110.1 GCA_017469605.1 Clostridia bacterium | reverse complement strand
GGGATGCTGCTGGCGGCGCAGATGGCACTGTTCCTCTGGCTGCAAAGCCGGACGGGCGGACAGCTTCCGCTGGCGGCGGGCAGCCTGGCGGCCCAATACATCAATCAGCTGCCTTACCGGGACCAGTTTTTGTATACCATGGCGTCGTCGGGCTTTTTGCGGGTGCCCTCCGCCATGTGGGACGGCGCCGTTGTGGCGGCGCCTGGGGGATATGCCCTGTCGGACGAGGTGGTGAACGAGCTGCTTTTGCAGGTGCGCAGCATCACCGGGCAGACGGTGGAATCGCTTCTTCCCAGCCTGTTCATTTCCGGCAGCGGGTTAAACAGCCTGATGGGCGTCAGCCTGGCCATCCGCTGGGGCAGCCGGGCCGCCAATAACCGGGCTTTTCGCCGGGACGAGGCGGTGCTGCCTGTGCCCGATCTTGCCATGCCGCCGCTCAGGGAATGGCATTTGCCGCGGCCCTGGGGCATCCGGATCGGTGCGCTGGGGCTGGGCTATTTCCTGGCAAGGTATGCATCGGACGGCGCCCTTTCCATGCTGGGGCTGCTTTTGTTCCAGGTATTTGCCCTGTGCTATGGCGTACAGGGATTGGCGGCCATGAACGCCTCCCAGCATAAGCGCGGCACAAGCCGCGGCTGGCGCGTGGCGGTGGTGATCATGGCGTTGGTGCTGCGCTTTATGCAGGTTGCCCTGATCGTGGTGGGCGTGGCAGATCAGATCACAAACGCGCGGGGGCTGCGTCCGCCTATGCAGCACCGCGGTGAGGAGGAAAAATAAATGAAGGTTATACTGCTGCAGGATGTCAAAGACATCGGTAAAAAGGATGATATCGTCAATGTGAGCGACGGATACGCCCGCAATTTCCTGTTCCCCCGCAAGTGGGCCATGGAAGCCACCGAAAACGCCGTCAAGGTGGTGGAGCGCAAGCGCGAGGCCGAGCGCCGCAAGGAAGCCGAAGCCCGGGCTGCCGCGGAGGAAGTGGCCGCCAAGCTCAAAAACAAGGTGGTTGTGCTCAAGGTCAAGTGCGGCGATAAGGGCCGCCTGTACGGCAGCGTCACCGCCCAGGAGGTGGCCGACGCCATCAAGACCGGTTACGATGTGGAAGTGGATAAGCGCAAGGTGGAAATCAAGGAGGCCGTGCGTCAGCTGGGCGATTACGAGGTAAATGTGCGCCTGTATCCCAATGTGAGCAGCAAAATGATCCTGCGGGTCAAGAACATTCAGGAGGGCTGAACCCTTGAGCGAGCAACAGCCTGCTTATTCAGCCTATCCGGCCGTTCTGCCGCAGAGCTTTGAAGCCGAGCAGAGCGTGCTTGGCGCGCTTTTGCAGGACAGCCGCGCCGTATCCATCGCCATGGAAATGCTCCAGGAGGATGATTTTTATACCCCGGCGCACCAGGCGATTTACGCGGCCATCCACGGCCTGGCCCAGCAGAGCGTGGCCATTGACGTGGTAACGGTGGATGCCGAGCTTTCCCGCCGCGGTACGCTGGCGGGCATTGGCGGCACGGCGTACCTGGCGGAGCTGCTGATGCATGTGCCCACCACGGCCAACGTGCAGTATTATATTTCCATCGTGCTGGAAAAGTCCACGCTGCGCCAGCTGATCCAGGCTTCCAATGCGATCAGCCGCAGCTGCTATTCCCAGCAGATGGAATTAAAGGATATCTTGGGCGCGGCCGAAAAAGCCATCTTTGATATTGTTATGCGCCGCACCGGCGGCGAGCAGCTGCTCCACATCCGGGAGGTGCTGTTTGATACCTATGCCCAGATTGAGGAGCTGGCCAGGCTGCAGGGCAAGGTGGCGGGCGTGACCACGGGCTTCAGGCAGCTGGATCGGGTGCTCACCGGCATGCATGGCGGCGAACTGCTGCTCATGGGCGCCCGCCCCAGCATGGGCAAAACCAGTATCGCCCTGAATATCGCCGCGGCGGCCGCCCGCAAGGGATTTGGCGTGGCCATTTTCAGCCTGGAAATGCCCCGGGAGCAGATTGCCATGCGCCTGCTCTGCGGCGATGCCCGGGTGGATATGCAGCATGTGCGCAGCGGCACCCTGCGGGACAAGGAATGGATTAAGCTGGCCCAGACCGTGAATCCGCTGTCCAATGAAAAAATCTATATCGATGATACCGCCGGCCTTACGCCTTTGCAGATGCGTTCCCGGGTGCGCCGCATCATGCTGGAAAAGAGCCTGGACCTGGTGGTGGTGGACTACCTGCAGCTCATGGGCGCCGATACCAAATCGGAAAACCGCCAGCAGGAGGTCAGTGAGATCAGCCGCAGGCTCAAGAGCATCGCCCTGGAGCTCAAGATTCCCATTTTGGCCTGCGCCCAGCTGAGCCGCGCCAATACCCAGCGCACGGTGAAGCGCCCCATGCTGAGCGACCTGCGCGATTCAGGCTCCATTGAGCAGGATGCCGACGTGGTCATGTTCCTGCATCGCGAAGCCTATTACGATCAGAGCAGCACCGAAACCAATACCGCCGAAATCATCGTGGCCAAGCAGAGAAACGGCCCGTTGGAGACCATTAAGCTCAATTGGCTGGCTGAATATACCTTGTTTGAAGATATGTATGTGGAGGATGCCGCGGAATAAATGACCGGCATCCGGACAGGAGACAGGCAATATGGATCAGATCGCCGTGGCGACATTTGAAAAGGATATGAAATTTGAGGGCTTTTTGCTGGCGCGTTCCAGCGAACAGCGCTCATCCTCCAACGGCAGCAAATACCTGGATATGACGCTGTGCGACCGCACGGGGGAAATCAACGCAAAAATGTGGGACGGCACGGTGACGCCGCCCAAGGCCGGCGGCGTGGTCAAGGTGCGCGCCCAGGTGACCGAATACAACGGCCGCCTGCAGCTCAGGATCAATAAGGTGCGGGAAGCCGAGGAAGGCGAATACGATCTTAGCTTCCTGGTGCCCTGCGCGCCCTATCCGGCGGAGCAGATGCTGAAGGAAATCACCGATACCGTGGCCGCCATGAAAAACGAAACCCTGCGCAAAACCGTGGAGGAGATGCTGCGCATGGCGGGCGACAGGCTGCTGTACTATCCCGCCGCCCAGCGCCTCCACCATGCCGAGCGCAGCGGGCTGCTTCACCATACCAGCACCATGCTCAAAACGGCCAAGGCCGTTTTGCAGGTGTATTCCTGGCTGGACGCCGAGCTGCTGTTTGCCGGGGTCATCGTGCATGATTTGAGCAAGATCCGTGAAATGAAGTCCGATGAAGCGGGCAATGTGAACGATTATACGGTGGAGGGCCTGCTGCTGGGCCACCTGGTGCGCGGCGTGACCCAGGTGCGGGAGGCGGCCAGGCGCATGGGCATTCCCGAGGATGATGAATATGTGCTGCTGCTGGAGCATATGGTCATCAGCCATCATGGCGAGGCCGAATACGGCAGTCCCCGTCCGCCCATGTTCCCCGAGGCCGAAATGCTGCACTGGATCGACCTGGTGGATGCCCGGATGAACGAGATGGGCGGCATCATTCGCCGTACGCCCGCCGGCGCTTTCAGCGAAAAGATCTGGTCGCTGGACCGGCGCGTATACCATCCCCATTACGCTGCCGACACCGGGGCGGACGCGGGGGCGGAGAAGCCTGCCCGGTCCCGGCCCGATGCCGACGCGGCCTATCAGGGGCTGTTGTAATATGCGGACGGCGTATCAGAATGATACCATTGCGGCGCTGGCCACCCCGCCGGGGCAGGGCGGCATCGCCATTGTGCGCGTGAGCGGTGATGCTGCGCGCACTTGCTTTGACGCGCTTTTCCGGCCCGCCGGCAGGCAGGCGCCGGAAAGCCATCGGCTGCTGTTCGGGCATGTGTATGATACGCGGGGAGAGATGATCGACGAATGCATGGGCGTGCTCATGCTGGCCCCGCGCTCCTATACCCGGGAGGATGTGGCCGAGTTCCAGCTCCATGGCGGTGAACAGGTGGCCGGGCAGGTGCTGAGCGCGCTCTATGAATTGGGCGTTCGCCCCGCCGAGCCCGGGGAATTTACCCGCCGCGCTTTTTTGAACGGACGCATTGATTTAAGCCGGGCTGAAGCTGTTATGCGGCTGATCTCCGCCCAGGGGGAGCAGTCCTCCCGGGCGGCGCTGCGGCAGCTTACCGGCGGCGTCAGCGCTTTTGTACGTGAGATTCAGGAGCAGGTGACGGCGCTGACCGCGGGCGTGGCCGCCGCGCTGGATTATCCCGAGGAAATCGATGAAGCCGAAGCCGCCGCGGATATTGCCCCCAAGGCCCGCGGGCTGGCGCAGAAGCTGCTGGCGGCCTGTGACGAGCGGGCGGCCCGGCTGCTGGAAACGGGCTTTGAAGCGGTGCTGTGCGGCAGGCCCAATGTGGGCAAAAGCTCGCTGCTCAACAGCCTGCTCTGCGAGGAGCGGGCCATCGTTACCGATATCCCCGGAACCACGCGGGATGTGGTGCGGGGCAGCGTTACGCTGTCCGGTATGCGCGTGAATCTCAGCGATACCGCTGGCATCCGGGAACAGGCCGAAACGGTGGAGGCCATCGGCGTGGAGCGCGCCCGTCAGGCCATGCAGTCCGCCGATCTGGTGCTGCTGGTGCTGGATGGCGCTCAGCCGCTGACGGCGGAGGATGAACGGCTGCTCCGGGATACCCGGGAGCTGCCGCGGGTGATCCTTCTCAACAAAGCCGACCGGGGCCAAGCCTTTGAATTGCCGGATGCCCTGCGGGTGTCGGCCAGAACGGGACAGGGCATGGACAGCCTGCGGGAGCTGCTGGCCGAAAAAGCCCGGGTGCGGGGCGATCTGCCGCTGACCGGCGCCCGGCATATGCGGCTGGCCCGGCAGGCATCGGCCGAGCTGCAAAACGCGGCGGAGGCGCTGGAGGCGGGCATGGCGCTGGACCTGGCGGCCATCGACCTGCACGCCGCCCTGGATACGCTGGGCGGCATCACCGGCGAGCGGGTGGATGAAAAGCTGCTGGACAGCGTGTTTTCACGGTTCTGCGTGGGAAAATAGGGGAGAACGCGGCGCATTCTTTGCGCCAAAGAAAGCACTGAAGGAATCCGCGCGTTCCCGCCATACGATTCAAGGATAGAATGGTTTAGAAGATGAACACCCAAACCCTTGAAAAAAATAAAAGGACCGGCGATTTCCTGGACAGGCTGCTGTCCGGGCCGGCTTTCTATACGCTGTTTACCTTTATCGCCATCCGCGCCAACGATCTGAAAAAATGGGAGCGGAGCATTTTCGGGCTGTCCGATTTTGATCCCCGGCAGTTTTTTCCCTTCCTGCGGGTGCCGCTGTGGGTCCTGTGCGGCGTTGTGCTGGGCATGTACGTTTGGCGGTGGATCACCGAAAAAATAAAAAGAAAGCAGCCTATGCTGCTGTGCTTTTTCGGCATGCATGCCGCGCTGATCGCCATGACCCTCGTGTTCCATGGCGCCAGCGGCTATTGGCTGCACTGGGTATGCGGCCTGTGCCTGATGCTTATGGTGGACATGGGGCTGCAGCGCGAGCGCCAAAGCCTGCTGGAGGGGATCAGCCTGGCCTTTCTCCTGTGGCTGGCGCTCAATGTGCCTGCCCGCCTGCTGTGGCCCGCCGGGCTCAATTACAAGCAGGCGGAGCTGGTTTGGTTCATTGATCCGGTGGAAAACGCCGAAGCACTGTTTGTTCCGGAGTGGCTTATTGGCAACCGGGTGTTCTATTACCGGCTGGCTTTCCCCGGCCTGTGCCTGGAAATGATCCGCGCCCAGGTAAAGCACGGCCGCTATACGGCGCGCACCGGCGTCGTGTTTGCGCTGACGCTCTTTGCGGTATTCACACAGCGGGGAGGCACGGCCCTGGTGGGCTTTGCCCTGCTCCTGGCGATGCTGCTGTGGTTTAACCGGCGGGCGCTGCCCCGCTGCGCCACGCCTGCCGCCATGCTGGGGGCGTCGGTGCTGCTGTTCATTGGCCTGCATTTTCTGCATATTCAGGAAAACCTGGGGTTCCTGATCCGGGACCGCCTGGGCAAGGACACCGATTTGACCTACCGCACCCATATCTGGACCGAAACGCTGAAAATCATCAGGAATTATCCGTTCACCGGCGTGGGCCTGCTGCCGGTGGAATACATGCGCAGGCTCTTTGGCAGCACCTTTGTGCAGCCCCTGAACCATACCCATAACCAGCTGCTGGAGCTAATGCTGCATGGCGGCGTGCTGGCGCTGCTGCCTTACCTGGGCATGGTATGGATCGCCACCCGGGAAGCGATGCGCTTCCGCCGCAGCGCCGCGGTTAAAACGGCCACCATCCTGCTCATGGTTTTCCTGTTTATGGGCACGGTGGACATCTTTCACAACGAGCCCGTCTATTATGCGCTGTTCATGCTCCTGGCCCGGTCGGACAGCCTGGCGGAGAGCGGCAAAAGGCTGCCCCGCATCAGCGCCGCCGAGCGGCTCAAACGCGATATAAGGAAGCTGGCGGGAAAATAGTTACCCGTTGTTGACCTTTTCCAGCGTTTCGCTGTTCCACATTTTCAGCTGCGCATCATCCACGCTTTTTGTCAGCGCCAGCGCCTCCTGAGACATGCCGTTGTCAAACAGCATTTCAATCAGCGTACGGGCCGAGCGGCAGGGATCAAATTTCATGGCGTTCTTCATGGCGCATGCCTCGCTTTCGTTTTTCGGATTGTGTGTACAGCATATTACAAAAATAAAAACTCCGCAATGACAGCTTTTGTCGAATCAGGCGGAATCCCAAGAAAAATATCAAAACTTCATACTATGTTCATGAAAAGGGCATATATTTGCCGTAAAATCATAAACGGGATGCTAAAAAAGCCGCATCCCGTTCATATTATTGGATCAATGCCTGCGGATCGATATAGGCCCCGTCCCGCAGGGCGCAAACCTGTACCTGGCCGCCGCTGCCCGCGGTTCCGATGGCCTGGCCGGCTTCAACGGCTTGGCCGGGGATGACGCGCAGCGTTTGCAGCAGCCGGTAACCCGTCCTGATGCCGCCGCCGTGATCGATCCAGACGCTGTCCCCGGCGGCTTGGGTCACGGTGCCCGCTCCCATGGCGCAGATGCTTTGCCCATACGCGGCGGTATAATCGGCGTAGGGCGAAAACTGCCATAAGCCGCCGCTTGTGCGCGCCGCGCCGGAAAACCCGGCGGATTCCCGCTGGGCGATCGGAGGCTGAAAGCCGCTGGGCTCCCGGACATCCTCCAGCCGTTCATCCCGGCTGGCGGCGGCATCCCGGGCGGCCAGGCGGCGCAGGTCGTCCTGCCGGGTATACAGGGCGGCGAACACGATGGCCAGCACACACAGGGCGGCCAGGGCCGCTTCCCCCCATTTTTTGATCAACCGGCGCAAATGATCCCACCTCCAACCGTATTATGGCACAGGTTTACTTTGTATATTCCATGAAAATATGTTACAATACTATCGTGGAGGTGTACCCTATGCGCGATACCTTTTTGATTGTGGATGGAAACAGCCTGATGCACCGGGCTTTTCACGCGTTGCCGCTGATGGATTATAACGGCGTGTATACCAACGCCTTACACGGCTTTCTGAATATGCTGCTGCGCTGTATGCGGGAGCGTTCGCCCCGCTGGTGCGCCGTGGCCTTTGATGAGCACGCGCCCACCTTTCGCCATACTGAATACGCGGAATACAAGGCAGGCCGTGCCCGCCCGCCCGATGAGCTGCGGCCGCAGTTTGATGCCATAAAGGAAATCCTGGGGGCCATGGGCCTGGGCGTGCTGAGCCTGACGGGCTACGAGGCCGACGATATATTGGGCACTTTATCGCTGCAGTGCCGGGAAAAGGGCGCGGATGCCCTGCTGCTCACCGGCGACCGGGACGCGCTGCAGCTGGTGGATGACGAAATCACCCTGCTGCTTACCCGCAAGGGGATCAGCGAGGTGGAGGAATGCACCCCGGCCCGGGTGAAGGAGCTATTTGGCGTGACGCCGGCCCAGATCACCGACCTGAAGGGCCTTATGGGCGACAGCAGCGATAACATTCCCGGCGTGCCCGGTGTGGGTGAAAAGACGGCGGTGAAGCTGCTGGACCAGTACGGCACGCTGGAAAATGTGCTGGCCCATGGCGAAGAAATCAAGGGCAAGCTGGGCGAAAAGGTGCGCGATAACGCGGAACAGGCCCGCTTTTCCAAATGGCTGGCCACCATCCGGCGCGATATCCCGCTGGCCGTGCGTTTTGACGCCTGCGACGCCCACCGGCTGTCCGGCGGGCTGGATGCGCTGCGCAAGTATGGCCTGGTGACCATTGCCAACCGCCTGGCCCAGGAATCGGGAGCGGCCGCGCCTGTTCAGGAGCAGGCGGACCTCCGGTTTGCCGAGTGGCAGGAGCTGACGGCCCAAAGCGTCAAACAGCTTTGCGCCGGCAACGAGTTGGTGGCCGTTTTTGCCGGGGAAGAGGAGCTTTCGCTCTGCGCCGGGGAAACCCGGCTTCGGGCATCCCTGGGCGGCCAGGTGGGGCTGTTTGATCTGCCCGGCGCGGCGGATGATCCCCTGGGGGATGCCGCAGCTGCCCTGCAAAAGCCTGTGATCACCCATGACGGCAAAAAGCTGCTGCATGCCCTGGCCGACCGGGGACAGCCGCTGCCGCAAATTGCCTTTGATACCATGCTGGCGGCCTATGCCCTCAATCCCCAGGAGAAAAGCTATCATTTGAGCGCTTTTGCCGATGCCGACGCCTCGGGCGTATGGGCGCTGAGGCTGCGGCAGGAGCGCCAGATGCGGGAGCTGGGTGTGGAAAAGCTGTACCGGGAAATCGAACTGCCGCTGCTGGACGTGCTATTTGATATGGAGCGCGAAGGCTTCCGGGTGGATGCCGACGTGCTGCGGGAAATCGGCGCGCGCCTGTCGGCCCGGGAGAACGCGCTGCGGGAGAGCATCTATACCCTGTGCGGCGTGGGCGAGTTCAATATCAACAGCCCCAAGCAGCTGGGCGACGTGCTGTTCAACAGGCTGGGTCTCAAGGCCGGGCGAAAGACCAGCAAAGGCTTTTCCACCGACGCCGAAACGCTGGAGGCGCTGCGGGATGCCCATCCCGCCATCAGCGATATCCTGGAATACCGGCAGGTGAGCAAACTGCACGGCACCTATATTGACGCGCTGATCCGCAAGGTGGACGACGAGGGCCGCATCCATACCTTCTTTGACCAGACCGGCACGGCCACGGGGCGCATTTCCAGCGCCGAGCCCAACCTGCAGAATATTCCGGTGCGCACCGATCTGGGACGGGAGATCCGCCGCGCCTTTGTGGCGGCCTCGGGGCACGTGCTGGTGGATGCTGATTACAGCCAAATTGAGCTGCGCATCCTGGCGCATTTTTCGGGCGATCACGCCATGGTGGACGCTTTCCGGCAGGGACAGGATATCCATGCCCGCACGGCGGCCGAGGTGGCCGGCATCGGTATTGACCAGGTCACGCCCCAGATGCGCTCCCATGCCAAGGCTGTCAATTTTGGCCTGGTATATGGCATCAGTGATTTTGGACTG
>JAFUGB010000109.1 GCA_017469605.1 Clostridia bacterium | reverse complement strand
GGCTCAGGAGGTCCAGGAACCCGCCGCGCCGGCCGAGCACGTCCATGACTGGGTGAACGGTCCCGACACCGCCACCTGCACCGCCGGCGGCCAGGTGCTTTCCACCTGCTCCGTTTGCGGCGCCACCGAAACGCTGTACACCGCCCCCAAGGGCCACAGCGTGACCCCCGCCTTTAAAGAGAACAACACCATCGTGCTCACCTGCACCCGCTGCGGCAAGGACTACGCCGGCGCGCGCATCAACGGCATCCAGTGGCCTGCCTCCTCCAGGGACGCCGCCACGGTCTGCGCCAGCCGCGGCTACCATCTGTGCAAGCTGATTGAGCGTACCGCCACCTGCACCAAGGGCGGCCTGAGCGAATCCATCACCTGCGCTACCTGCCGTGCCGTGCTGCAGAGCTCCTATGAAATCGGCCCCCGCGGCCATTGGTTCCGCGATTGGGAAATCATCAGCGCCGGCAACTGCGTTACCGAAGGCAAAAAGCAGCGCTCCTGCCGCAATTGCAGCTATGTACAAGTTAAGAGCACCGGCGTGAACCCCACCATCCACTTCTATTGCCAGCTGGTGGGCTACCGCGAGGCCACCTGCGCCAAGGAAGGCTATACCGGCGATTCCGTGTGCTCCCGCTGCGGTCGCATCGTATCCCGCGGCTACATAACGCCCAAGTCCAAGACGCACGGCCTTCGTGAACTGCGCAATATCGTAGCCCCCACCGCCACGTCGGAGGGATATACCGGCGATTATTATTGCAAGACCTGCAACCAGAAGGTGGAATCGGGCAAGGTCGTCCCCATGACAGCAGCGGCAACCAAACAGGAAGAAACTCAAACCACGCCATAACAAATGAAGGGGCTGCGGCCCCTTCATGCATCCCAGGTTCACGACGCTGGGTTTGTTGATGACCTGATCCCCGTCCGGAACGACCGGACGGGGATGTTTTTGTCGGGAAAAATAGCGGCCAAAAGCGAGCCCCTTGGCGCGGGTTCAGGGCCGCGCAGGCCCTGACGTTCCCCCGCAAATCCGCCTTTGTTGCCGCCATCTTTTCACAACAAAAAAGCATAGCCGCAAGTCTTCCCCCGCAGCTATGCTGATGATTGATTTGCAAATCATCCTTTAGGACATACCTGTTGAAAGATTCTGGATGGATTTTTCGTTCTGGCTAAGCTGACCGAAGTGCGGCACAGCCAGAATGGAAGAAACACCAGAAGCTTCAATAATTTTGGTGGAAATAATATTACGTCGCGGGCCATCCCGTGGCCTGCTCAAAATCTGCTTTCATGATATCATACGCTTTTTCCAGGTCGGGGTCGTTCTTGAACAGCCCGCTGGAGCCCAATACGAAGGACTGAACGCCCGCATCGGCCAGCAGCTTATAGGTGTTTTTATTGCAGGAACCGTCAATCTCAATGATAAAACGGTACTTTTCCGGATCGGAATCTCGCAGCGCCTTGGCCTCGCGGACCTTATCCAGCACCTCGGGAATAAAGGGCTGCCCGGCAAAGCCCGGGTCAACACTCATGAAGGTAACCTTGTCCAGCCGGTGCAGGTAAGCCAGCACGGCGGACAGCGGCGTTTCGGGATTAACGGCCACGCCCGGCCGGAAACCCGCGGCGCGGATCCGGTCAATGATCCGGAAAGCGCTGCCGCTCAGCACCTCGGCATGCGGGCTATAGAAGCTCAGGATTCCCCGCGCCGTCAGCGCAGCCGCCGCCTGGGCGCAGGAGGCGATATACTGCTGGGGGTCGGTGACCATCATATGGAAATCCAGGGGCAGGTCACTGATGCCGGAAATGGCCCTGGCCAAATCGGGAGACAGGGTGATGTTGGGTACAAAATGCCCGTCCATGATATCGATATGGTACATGTCCGCCCGGCGGTTGGAGATTTGCATCTGCCTGCGGATATCCAGAAAATCCATGCACATCAGCGATATGTTGAAAATTGGTTTCATTGGCGGCATCCCTCTTCTTATCAATCTCCGCATGCTTTGATCCCCCCGGCACAGGGCCGGGAGGATCTTATTGGAGTTTCAGCCGACAGTTTCCCGGTCAGGCTTTGCCCACGCTGCCGAACAGCTGCATTTTTTCAATGCACTTCGCCTTGGTGGCCTCCAGGCCGGGGGCCAGCAGGGCGCGGGGGGTGAAGCCGCGGCCTTCGCGGTCCTTGCCCTCTTCGATGAACTTGCGGGTGGCCTCGGTAAAGGCGATCTGGCACTCGGTATTCACGTTTACCTTGGACACGCCCAGGGTAATGGCCTTGCGCACCATTTCATCGGGAATGCCGCTGCCGCCGTGGAGCACCAGGGGCAGATCGCCGGTCTTTTCCTGAATGGCGGCCAGCACGTCAAAGCGCAGGCCGGGCCAGTTGGCAGGATACTTGCCATGGATGTTGCCAATGCCGGCGGCCAGGAAGTCCACGCCCAGATCGGCAATACGCAGGCACTGCTCGGGATCGGCGCACTCGCCCATGGCGATGCGTCCGTCCTCCTCGCCGCCGATGGCGCCCACTTCGGCTTCCACGGTGATACCCTTGGCATGGGCCAGCTCCACCACGTGGCGGGTTTTTTCAATGTTCTCTTCAAAGGAGCATTTGCTGCCGTCAAACATCACCGAACTGAAGCCGCCCTCGATGGCCGCCAGCGCTTCCTCATAGGTGCCGTGGTCCACATGGGTGCATACCGGCACGGTGATCTTGAGGAAGTCCATAAAGTCGCGCACCATATCGGCAATGGTCTTATAGCCGCCCATATACTTGGCGGTACCGCCGGAAACGCCCAGGATAATGGGGCTTTTTACCTCTTCGGCAGCCAGCAGGAACGCGCGGACCGATTCCATATTGTTCAGGTTAAAATGACCAACGGCGTAATGGTTTTTCTTGGCGTCGGTCAGCATTTCTTTGGCGTTTACGTAAGGCATGGTAATCATCCTTCCTTAAATATATAGTAGTATATGATTTACATGGAGATTTCCTTGTTCTTGGCCACCTTCATGTAAATAACCAGGGTGATAATGGTAAACAGCGTCAGGATGGTGGAAGCCGCGCAGGCGCGGGCATCGGTGCCGCCCACCACCAGCACATACACCAGCAGGTTCAGCGTGATGGTCTTATAGCTGTACAGCATGACCGAGCTGGACAGCTCCGTGATCAGCGTGACCCAGGTCATGATGGCGCCGGCGGCCACGCCGTTGATCATCATGGGGATGGTGATCTTCCAGAAGGTCTTGAATTTGGAAGCGCCCAGGCTGGCCGCGGCTTCCTCCACCGTAATAGGGATCTGCTGCAGCACGGCCACGCTGGAACGCACGGTATAGGGCATGCGGCGGATGCACATGGCCACCACCATGATCCACGCCGTGCCGGTGAGCACCAGGCTGCCGCTGTTGAAGCCCATGATCATGGCGATGCCAATTACGGCTCCCGGTATAATATAAGGGATCATGGACATGGTGTCAATCACATTATTGACCAAATTCCTGCGCCGCACCACCAGATAGGAGATCAGCATGGCCATGATGATGATGATGATCAGCGCGCCGCCGCAGATGCGGAAGGTGTTCCAGATGGCCGGGCCCAGGTCGGGCCACACGGTCTGGTAATTCATGAAGGAGTAGCCCTTCTTAATGATGTTGCCTGTGCGGCTGACATTGTGGAAGGAATAGTAGACCAGGAACAGCTGGGGCGCGTAGGAAATCACCACCATGCCGTACAGGAACAGATGAATGAAGAAATTGCCCACCTTGCCCGCCTTGCGCCGCTCGATGGGATGCAGGGCGTTCATGGTGAAGGCGAAGCGGTTGCTGCTCCACTTCTGCAAAAGGAAAATAACGGCGGTGATCACCACGGCGATAACGGCAATGGCCGCGGCAAAGTTGTAGTTGGTGCCAACCTCGCCCACGTACTGCTGGTAGATGACCACCGGGAAGGTCATATAGCCTTCACCGATCATGCGGGGTGTACCGAAGTCGGCCAGCGAGCGCATGAACACCATGAGCCCGGCGGCCAGGATGGAAGGCATGCACAGCGGAATGACCACCTTGAAGAAGCGTTTAATGCCCTTGCAGCCCATGTTGGAGGAGGCTTCCAGCAGCGAATTGTCCACGTTCTTCAGCGCGCCGTTGACGTACATGAATACCAGCGGGAACAGTTTGGTGCTCAGCGCCAGCAATATGCCGCCAAAGCCGTATATGCTGGGCAGCCGCACGCCGAACCAGGCCTTGATCAGCTTGGTGATGGCGCCGGCGCGGCCCAGCAGCAGCACCCAGGAATAGGCGCCCAGGAAGGGGGCCGACATGGAGCACAGCACGATCATGACCATCAGGAAATTGCGGCCCCGCACCTCGTACATGGAGTACAGGTAAGCCATGGGCACGCCGATGAGCAGCGTCACCGCCGTGGCGGCAATGGACACCTTGAAGCTGTTGATCAGGGTATAGGCGTAGCCGTGATCCTTGTCAAAGAATCGCTGGAAATACCGCAGGGTCAGCGCGCCGGTGTTCTCATCCCGGACCGAGTTGATCAGCAGCTTGATCATTGGATATAACATGAACAGGATGTACGCGCCCAGGAGCCCAATGCTGATGAGCACCCACATATCCCACTTTCTTGCTTTTCTCATGGTGTGACCTCCGGCCTCAGGCAATCAGGGACTTGCTGCCGTCCTGGGTAAAGATGTTGATCTTTTCACCCTTCACGGTCATGCGCACTGTGCTGCCCTTTTCCAGGATATCGTCAATGCGGGATTCCTGGATAATTTCCACGCGCTCACCGGAAGCAAGCCGGACCAGGTAATGGGTGTTGAGGCCCAGGAAGGTGCTGAATTCCACCTTTCCCTCCACGCCCACATCGCCCTTATCGGTGATCACAAATTCCTCGGGGCGCACCGAAGCCTGCACGGTCTGGCCTTCTACGGCCTCGCCGCTCAGGTTGTTCATGGGCACCTGGTAGCCACCAAAGTCCACCGCCAGGCCGTTGCCGCTCCTCACCAGCTTCTTTTCCAGCACGTTGGTGCGGCCGATGAAGGTGGATACAAACAGGTTGGCGGGGCGCTGGTAGAGCATCTTGGGCGTGCCGATCTGCTGGATCACGCCGGCACTCATAACGGCGATGCGGTCGGAAACGGCCATGGCTTCTTCCTGATCGTGGGTTACGTAAACCGTGGTGATGCCAAGCTCGTTCTGGATCTCCTTGATCACCTCGCGCATTTCCACGCGCAGCTTGGCGTCCAGGTTGGAAAGCGGCTCATCCATCAGCAGCACGTCGGGCTCAATGGCCAGGGCACGGGCCAGGGCCACGCGCTGCTGCTGGCCGCCGGACAGGCGGTCGGGCAGACGGTCCTGGTATTCCTTGATTTTCATCATGTTCAGGAATTTTTCGGTTTGAGTTTCAATTTTATCCTTGGGCAGCTTGCGGTTTTGCAGGCCGAAGGCCACGTTCTTTTTCACCGTCAGGTGCGGAAAAATGGCGTAATTCTGGAACACCATGCCAATGTTGCGCTTGGAAGGGTCCAGATCGTTGATCCGGCGATCCCCAAAGTAGAAATCACCGCCCTCAATGCTGTTAAAGCCGGCGATCATGCGCAAAAGCGTGGTTTTGCCGCAGCCGGAGGGGCCCAGCAGGGTAAAGAACTCACCGGGTTTGATATCCACGCTTAGGTCGGGGATGATGACATTTTCCCCATATTTTTTCAATGCGTGATTGATTTTGATTTCAACATTCATGACATACATCCTCGCTGTGTTGTTATTGAGGCTCTCCGGGCGGAAGGGAAACAAAAATCCGGGCACGGCACACGCCGTGCCCGGATAGGGTTACCGCGTCAAGTAAAATCCGGATTGGTAATTACTTGTAGATCTCGCGCCAATGATCATGGATGGCGGGCTGGTTCACAGCCAGGGCTTCGGTATCGGCCACCAGATAGTTGATTTCAGCCAGATCCACGATCAGCTTGTTGGGGTTCTCCAGCTCCAGGTTGGCGTTGGCCTGACGGGCGCCGCACTCGTTGTAGATGGCCTGGCCTTCGTCAGAGATCAGGTAATCGATGAACAGCTTGGCGTTTTCCATGTTCTTGGCGCCCTTGATAACGGCGGAACCGAAAGCGATGGAGGTAACGCCCTCTTCGGGATACACGATGTGGCAGCCCAGCTCGGCGGGATCATCCACTTCGCCCTGCATCTGCACCACGGCGGGTTCATAGGTCAGCCCCACGGTGTATTCGCCCTGATACACGGTCTTGTAGGGGCCGGAGGAAGAGGAAGAGATGACCATGTCATTGTCATGCAGGCCCTGGATGAAGGTCCAGGCTTCTTCGCTTTCCCAGCCGCCGAAATCGGTCAGGATCATCTGCAGGTTATTCCAGGCGGAGGAAGAAGCGGTGGGATCGGCGGAGATGATCTGGCCCTTCAGGGCGGGATCCAGCAGATCCTTCAAGCCCTTGATGGTGACGCCGGCTTCGGCTTCCAGCTCGTCATTGACCCACAGGCAGGGGATCTGGGTGTCATGGTAGGTCAGGATGCCGGTGGTATTCTTCATATCCTCGGGCATCTTGTCGTCGTTCACGCTCACATAGGGCTCCAGGGCATCGGCCAGGTCGCCCAGGGTGTCGGCAAACACCAGGCCGCCGAACATGGCGTCCGCCTGGGGATTGTCCTTTTCGTTGATGATGCGGGCCTTGCTTTCGCCGGCGCCGGCCTTGGTGAACTTCACATCGATGTTCGGATACTTCTTCATGAAGCCGTCAATCACCAGGGCGGTGTACTGACGCTCGCTCACGGTGGTATACAGGATCAGTTCGCCCGAGGGCTCGTCAGCCAGGGCAGCGGGGATCGCCAGGCAGCTGATGGCAAGCATCAGTGTCAGGATCAGGGCCAAAGTCTTTTTCATGCGATTTTCCTCCTTGAGAAAATTTATGCTACATGCCAGGGCGGCAGCTCCGCGCCTTGGCTTGTGCTCATTGGGATTGCGCCGCCAGGAAGGCTTCGGCTTCCTGCCGGGTGGGGATGCCGCTGCGTCCCCCGGGCTTTAAGCATTTAAGGGCCGATACAGCCGAGGCAAAGCGGATGCATTGCCTGATATCCCGGCTTTCCAGCCATCGGGCCAGGAAGGCGCCGTGGAACACATCCCCCGCGCCGGTGGTATCCACCGCCCGCACCGAAAAGGCGGGAAAATGCTCCATCCGGCCGTCGATCAGCGCGTAACTGCCCTGGCTTCCGGCGGTCATCATAACCACCTTTTTCTCGCCCAGGCCGGCCATGAATTTCAGCGCTTCCTCCCGATCGGTCCTGCCCGATACGGCGAAGGGATACACGGCATTCATGATCAGGATATCGGCCAGAGCGGCCAGGCGCAGATTCAGCGCGTTATCCTTCTGCCGGGAACAGCCGTCCAGCGATACCGTAACGCCAGCGTCCCGGGCGATTTCTGCGGCCTTTACGGCGTTTTCGTACCGGGTGCCGTCCAGGTGCACCACCTTTGCCCGGCTAAGCGCGCCGCGCTGCGCCCGGTCAAAATCCAGCGGCGGCAGCGCGTCCCGGAAGGGGAACTTGGTGCGGCTGCCGTTTTCGGGATGGACCATCACCATGGAGGAGGAACTGCGCCCGCCGGGGATGCGGCGGATCAGCGACGTATCCACGCCGCAGCGCTCGAACCCGCTTTTGATCTGATCGCCAATGGCGTCGTCCCCCAGGTGCGCCATCATGGCGCAGGACACGCCCAATCGGGCCGCCGCCGCCAGCGCCGTGGCCACAGCGCCGCCGCCCTGGGAATCATCGATGGATAAAATATGGGTGGAGCCGTCCTCCGGAGGATAATCCTCCACCACGCAGATGGAATCCTGGCAGCAATGGCCAACGCCGATCACCGAAAAATCCATCCCCATGGAACTGGGTCACTCCTTGCCGAAAGGGATGAAAGTTTTTTCATCCTTTTTATTTTATCTTGCTCGCAATGCAGCACACTGGCTTTCAACAGTAGGTATTTTAGCACAGCTCCTCCCTTTATGTCAACCGTATATGGTAAAATTTTTGCCGGATTTTTCTTGACAGGCCGCGTTTGCTTTTATATAATGAGAATATATGGGATGAAAGTTTTTTCATCCCAAATGAATACAGCAAGGGGGAACAGCCATGGTTTCTGCCGACGCGCTGAAAAAACAGGCGCAAATCAACCGCCGTGCCATCGTGGATATGATCCATACCGCCAACGCCGGGCATCCGGGCGGATCGCTTTCGGTCATCGATATCCTCACCGCCATTTACGCCACCGACGTGGACCTGACCGCCGAAAAAAGGAGCAAGGTGGTCTTATCCAAAGGCCACGCCGTGCCCGCCCAATACGCCATACTGCACCATTACGGCATCCTTTCGGATGATGAAATGAAAACGCTGCGGCGCATGGACAGCCGCCTGCAGGGCCATCCCTGCACGCACCGCCTGCCCCAGGTGGATGCCACCACCGGCCTGCTGGGCCAGGGCTTGTCCATAGGCATCGGCATGGCCATTGCCAAGCGCGATACCGGGGACCCGCACAACGTATATGTGATCTGCGGCGACGGCGAGCTCCACGAGGGCCAGATCTGGGAGGCCGCCGGGCAGGCTGCCCATTACGGGCTGAGCAACCTGATCTGTGTGGTGGATCAGAACGGCCTTTCCTCCTCCGGAAAAACCAGCGAGGTGATGAACAACCGCGACCTGCAGGCCAAGTTCACAGCCTTCGGCTGGCAGGCCGAAGCCATTGACGGCCATGATATGCAGCAGGTGCTGGACGCCCTCAGCCGCGCCCGGGCATGGAAGGAAGGCCCCTATGCCATCATTGCCAACACCGTGAAGGGCAAGGGCGTATCCTATATGGAAAACAACGTGGCCTATCATTCCTCGGGCATTGCCGGGGATCTGTATGATCAGGCCGTCCGGTATCTTTCAAAGGAGGGCTGCTGATATGGCATACAGTACCGTTTCCCTGCGGGATTATGTGGGAAAAACGCTGAACAAGCTTTATGATCCCCGAATGTACGTGCTGGACGGCGACCTTTCGGGCGCCACCCGCAGCGAGCACTTTCGCAAGGAGCATCCCGATCATTTCATCGAGTGCGGCATTTCGGAAACCAGCGCCGTATCCATCGCCACCGGCCTGGCCATGGAGGGCATGATCCCCTTCTATGTCAATTTTGCCCTGTTCTGCACCGGCAGCGCCTGGACGCAGGTGCGCATGGCCTGCTATGCCCAGGCCAATATCAAGCTGCTTTCCACCCACCCGGGCATGGACAACTTCCCGGACGGCGCCAGCCACCACGTCAATGAGCATATCGCCCTGTTGCGGGTGGTGCCCAACATGCGAATTTTTGTGCCCCAATCCCCCGAGGAGCTGGAGCAGGCCGTGGCCCAGGCATTGGCCATCCAGGGCCCCTGCTATATCCGGGTCAGCCGGGACGTGGTGCCCGTATTGGAGGAAAACCTGTCCGCCGGCCAGCCCTTTGGCGGCGCGAAGCCCATCCGGGAAGAGGGCGGCGATTTTGCCATCGTTTACGAAGGCACCGCCCTGATGGCCGCCCAGGAGGGCTTTGACCTGCTGCGCGGCGAGGGCCTGCGGGGCAAGCTGATCCAGGTACAGACGCTCAAGCCCTTCCCGGACGGAGCACTGTTTGATCTGGTAAAGGATGTAAAAAAGATCGTTACCGTGGAAAACCATACCGTGCTGGGCGGCCTGGGCGGCGCCGTGTCCGAAATGCTGGCGGCGCACCCGTCCCATCCCCCGCTCAGCCGGGTGGGCGTGCATGATGAGTTTACCCAGTCCGGCCCCACAGCCCAGGTGAAGGCCCGCTACGGCCTGGACGGCAAGCATGTGGCGGAGGCGGCAAAAGCCTGACGCCCGGCGAAAGGAGGCGAAGGAAGATGCGCCAAACCGACAATCCCCCCACGGCCGAGCAGCGCGTGGCAATCTTCATGGCGGACCATGGACGGGATATCCTGGATATGCCGCTCTCCCAAATATCGGCGGCCTGCGGCGTGTCCGACGCCACCGTGGTGCGCTATTGCCTGCACGCGGGATATAAGGGGCTCAAGGATTTTAAAATCGCCATGGCCCGCGCCTCGGGGGACGGCGGGAACACCCACATCCTGCGGGGCGACGAGCCGCTTCCCGAATTACAGCAGCGCCTGTTTGCCGGCTGCATGGACGCCCTGCGCGCCACAGCCCTCCAGCTCAGCAGCGGGGAGATGCGCCGGGCGCTGCGCGCCATCGCTGATTCCGACCACCTGGATGTGTATGCCTGCGGCGGCTCCCAGCCCATTGCCGCCTACCTCAGGCACCAGCTGATCAAGCTGGGCATACGCACCGGCGTATATTCCGACCGCACCTCCATGCTTTTATCACAATCCCGCTTGGGCAGCCGGGATACCGTGCTTTCCATTTCCAGCTCGGGCCGGACCCAGGATGTGAACGATGCCCAGGCTTCGGCCCGCGAGGCCGGGGCGCTGACCATCTGCATCACTGCCCAGCCCGAATCGCCCCTGGCCGCCGTTTCCGATATCGTGCTGTTGGCGGCCGGCGACCATTTTCTGGGCAACAATACCTATTCCCGCCTGTCCCAGCTGGCGGTGGTGGACCTGCTGTACGCCGGCCTGGTCGTTACGCGGCAGGGATGAGCAAAGCACAGCGCAAAGGGCTGCGGATGTTACATGTCCGCAGCCCTTTGCGTATGATTTTCGCCTTATCCCATTTGACGTCTAATACTGATCCCCAATTAAAACTGTACAAACAGAAATTGGTGGGGGAACGAT
>JAFUGB010000108.1 GCA_017469605.1 Clostridia bacterium | reverse complement strand
CTCATGCCCACCATTTGGCCAATCACGGTGGCCCAGGCCGCGCCCGCCACGCCCATCTTCATCACAAAGATCATGATGGGGTCCAGGATGATATTGGTCACCGCGCCGGCCAGCTGGGTGGTCATGGACAATACGGTATTGCCTGTAGCCTGCATGAGCCGCTCAAACACCATGGACAACAGCAGCCCAAAGCTGAACACCGTCACAATGGTCAGGTAGCTGCCGCCCATCAGCTGCAGATCAGCGTCGTCGGTGAACAGCCGCAGGAAGGAGCGGGCAAAGAAGAGGCCAAACAGGCAAAACAGCAGCGCGCCGCACAGCTCCAGGAAAATGCCGTTCCGGGCGGCGCTGCGGGCGCCCTCGGCCTGGCCCGCGCCCAGGCGGCGGCTCACCAGGCTGTTGATGCCCACGCCCAGGCCGGCGCCCACGGCGATCATCAGCATCTGAATGGGAAAAACCAGCGATACGGCGGTGAAGGCGTCGGCGCTGTAGCGGGCCACAAAGATGCCGTCCACCACATTGTACAGCGCCTGTACCAGCATGCTGATCATAATGGGCACCGACACCTTGGGCACCAGCTTGCCCATGGGCATGCTGCCCAGCATTTTGGATCGTTCCTGATTCTGCATAAGAGCTCCTTTGTAATGCGATTATACACTCTAACATCATATCATGCAAAGATAGGGCCGTCAATCCAGCAATGCCACCAGCACGCTGTTCATCACGTCCATGCCGCGCCGGGTGAGGAACACACGCCCGTTTTCCCTTTTCAGCCTGCCGTCGTCAATGGCGGGCTGCAATCGTTTTCCGTATACCGTCCACAGCGCTTTTCCGTACCTGCGGGCAAAATCGGCCTCCTCCACGCCCCGGGCCAGGCGCAGTCCCAGCATCATGGTTTCAAACATGGCCTCCTCCGGGCCGATGGGCTCTATTTCAGGCGCCTCCCCCGCCAGGTAGGCATCGATCGACCGGGGATTGGCCCAACGCTCATTTCGCCACAGGCTGTGGGCGGCGCAGCCAAAGCCCAGGTAATCCTCCCGCCGCCAGCAGTTCACATTATGGCGGCATTCCTGGCCCGGCAGGGCAAAATTGCTGATTTCATACTGATGAAAGCCCTTTGCCAGCAGCGTATCCCGGCACAGGCCATACATGTCCCGGTCCAGTTCATCCCCGGGCAGCAGGGTCTCGCCCCGCTCCACCCGGCCGTACAGCGGCGTGCCCTCCTCCACGATCAGGGCGTAGCAGGACAGGTGGCCCGGCCGCATGGCCAGGGCCGCGTCCAGCGTTTCGGCCATATCGTCCATGGTTTGTCCCGGCAGGCCCAGCATCAAATCCAGGCTGAGCCTGCCGATGCCAGCCTGCCGGGCCAGGGCGGCAGCCTCCCGCGCCTGGTTTAGCGTATGGATGCGCCCCAGATCTGCCAGGAGCCGGGGCTGGGCCGCCTGCAGGCCCATGGAAACGCGGTTGCAGCCGTATTCCCCCAGCGCCGCGGCGAATTCCGCCGTCAGCGTGCCAGGATTGCACTCCGCCGTCCATTCGGCATCGGGGGCGATATCAAAATTATCCCGCAGGGCGCGGGCAATTTTGATATACAGCTCCGGCGGCAGCAGCGAAGGCGTGCCCCCGCCAAAAAACACGGTATCGGCCGCCGGATGACCGCACAAATCGGCCCGCCGGGCAATTTCATCGCACACCGCCGCCGCGTACCGGGGCATATCGGCCTGCCGCCCGGGCCAGGAAGCAAAATCGCAATAGGCGCACTTGCGCGCGCAGAAGGGAATATGGACGTACAGGCCCAGATGCTTCAGAATACCGCCTCCTTTTTTTCATCATACCATGTTTTTTGGGTATAGTAAACGCAAAACGCGCCCATACTGGATAAAAAAGGAGGCATTTTTGATGCCCTTTCCAACGCTGGAAAACAAGGCGCTCACCGGCGGCTACGAGGAGTCGCGCAGGCTGATCCGCGCCGCCATGCGCATCCCGATCAGCGAGGACGCCGTAGAACGGCAGTTCACGCTGATGGGCTATCCGGCGGCGCTGTACTACGTGGACGGCCTGAGCAGCGACGACAAAATCCAGGAATATATCCTGCGGCCCTGCATGCGGGCCGAGGGCGCGCTCAGCCAGGAGCGCCTGCTCCGGCAAGTGCTGCCCGTGGGCAGCGTATCGCCCACCCTGCATCTGGAAACGGTGATCAGCCGCATCTATGGCGGCGACGCCGCGCTGATTGCCGAAGGCCTGGAAGGCGCGCTGGTATTTGATGTGAAGGGATTTGTCAAGCGCGGCGTGCAAACGCCCTCCACCGAAACCGTGGTCATGGGCCCCCAGGAAGCCTTCACCGAATCGCTGCGGGACAACATCGTGCTTTTACGGCGCATCATGCATACGCCTTCGCTGGTATCGGAGGAAAGCAGCGTGGGCACCCGCATCCCCAGCCGGGTCTGCCTTTTGTACCTGGACGGCGTGGCCCGGCAGGAGGATCTCGCGGAGCTGCGCCGCCGCCTGGATGGCTGCAACGTGGATTACGTATCCTCCATGGGCATGCTGGAGCAGCTGCTGGAGGACAATCCCTACAGCCTGATCCCGCAGATGATCACCACCGAACGCCCCGACCGGGCGGCAAGCTTTCTGCTGTCCGGCCAGATCCTCATCGGCATGGAAAACGCGCCGCAGCTGATGGCCGTGCCCATGAGCCTGACCCAGCTGTTTCACGCCCCGGATGACAGCGCCCTGCGCTTTCAATACGGTTCCTTCCTGCGGCTGCTGCGGCTGGTGGGCGTCATCATATCGCTGCTGGTGCCCGCCCTGTTTGTGGCGCTGACCAGCTACCACATGGCGGGCATGCCCCTGACGCTGCTCACCAGCGTGCAGGAGGCCCAAAGCCAGGTGCCCATCGCCGTATTTCCAGCCACGCTGTCCATGCTGGTCGTCTTCAGCCTGATCAACGAGGCCAGCAGCCGCATCCCCTCGGTGATGGGCGGCAGCCTGGGCGTGGTCAGCGCGCTGATCCTGGGCCAGGCCGTGGCCGAAGCCGATCTGGTCAGCCCGCTGCTGATCGTCCTGGTGGCGCTCAGCGGCCTGGGCAGCTTTGTGATGCCCGATTACGCCATGTCCATGGCCATGCGCATCGCCCAGCTGCTGCTGGTGGTCGCCGCGGGCGTGGCCGGATATTTTGGCATCATCCTGTGCCTGTTCATCCTGATCCTGCGCCTGTCCTCCGAAACCAGCCTGCGCTGGCCGCTGTCGGCGCCCTTTGCGCCCCGCCGGCCCCGCAACCCGGATCAGCTGCTGCGCTTTCCCGTCTGGCGGCAGCGGCTGCGGGGATATACCGCCAACCCGGCCTCCATGCTGCGCGCCCGGGGCAGGATGCGCGCCTGGGACCAAAGAAAGGAATAGCCATGCGCACCACCACCGCCGTACACGACGAAGCCTCCGCCGCCGCCCAGCGGCAGCGGGAGCTGCGGCACGAAAGCGAACTGACCGTCAGCATGGCCCTGGGCGCGCAGGTATTGGCCTATGGCGCGCTGTACATACTGCCCGCCGCCTCCACCGCGGCCTGGTGGGCGGTGCTGCTGCTGCTTTTGCCCACGGCGCTGATGCGCCTGCTGGCCTGGCTGATCCGGCGCACCGCCCCGGCGGATGCCCCGCGCGGCTGGCCCTATCGTGCGGCGGCCCTGGGCATGGCGGTGCTGTTCCTCTCCAATATGGCCGTATGCCTGCTGACGCTGACCGAATTGACCCACGTGTTCTTTTTCCCCGACGCCTCGCGATTCTGGCTTTCGCTTTCAGCGGCCCTGGCCCTGGGGCTGGGCATGCCCAAGTCCCCCACCGCCGCGCCCAATACCGCCCGGTTCCTTTATTGGTTTTTGCTGGCGGCCTTCGCCTTCTGCATTTTCACCGTGGTCCCCTCGGCCGAAACCGGCTATTTGTTTCCCCTGGCGGGATACGGCATAGCGCCCACGCTGCGCTGCGCCCTGATGGGCTCGGGCAGCGTATGGATGGCCGGCGCCATGGCCGTGCTGTCCCCCGGGCAGAAGCCGGCCAGTCCCCTGCGGGCCGCGCTGCCGGGCATGGCGGCCGTGTCGCTGCCCGCGATGCTATTTTTCGGGTGCGCCTGGGTGCTGCCCGGCACCAAGCTGACCTTTGAACAGGGGTATGCCCTGCGCCTGCAGCTGCTCATGGAAATGAGCCCCAACGTGCTGTCCTGGTCGCTGATGCTCATGGCCGAAATGCTGCTGTTCCTGGCGGGCTTTACCGTGTGCGCCGACCTGATGCGCAAAAGCCTGCAGGCCGCGCTTGCCCGGCCGCATGTGCCGCTGCTGCCCTTCGCCCTGGCCTGCGTCCCTTTGGCCGTCATGGGCATGGGCCGGGCCGAAAAGCCGCTTACGGCGCTGCTGCCCTGGCGATATCCGGCCGCACTGGCGCTGATGCTCACCTGCCTGGCGGGCAACCTTATCATCAGAAAGAAGGGAAAAGGCAAATGAAAAAAGCGCTTTGCCTGCTGCTCATTGGGGCCATGCTGCCTTTCTGCGGCTGTTCCCAGCGCATTGAGCTGGCGTTTGTGGCCGTGTGCCTGGGGGTGGACGCCCGGGAAGACGGCGTCACCCTCACCGTGAAATGCCCCGATTACACCGGCGATAAGCAGGATGGCGAGCAGAGCGGCTATACCACCCTCAGCGTCAAGGGCGCCGATTGGCCCCGGGCGGTGGCCGCGCTGTACGCCGCCGCGCCGGTCACGCCCCAGTTCAGCCAGCTGCGGGAAATCATCATTGGCGAAGGGTCCTTTTTGTACATGCCGCCGGAAAAGCTGTTCGCGTGCGTTGACCAGCTGCCCGGCCTGCGGGTGCACGCGCTGGTAACGGTATGCCCGGGCAGCGCCGCCGGCCAGCTGGAAAGCCTGAACCCCGAAATCGGCAAGCGGCTGAGCAAATACCTGGATATTTCGCTGAAGCACTATGAGCAGCAGGGCGTACTGCCCGCCACCTCGCTGTCCGGCGCGCTGCGCGACCTGGGCGGCTGCTGGCGGGACCCTGTGCTGGCCTATAGCGGCGGGGGCGAAGCCCGGGGCTATGCCATCGGCAGCCTGGGCACGCTGCTGCTCACGCCTGAAGAGGTGCAGCTGTACCGGCTGGTCCGGGGCGAAAGCCAGTCCTACATGCTGGCCAGCGACGGCCGCTTTTACGGGACCGCCTCTCGGGGAAGGGCCCGGCGCAGCGTGGCCGGGAATACCCTGATTTTGGAATTGCCGGTATATATTACCTATTCGCTTTACGATGAGCCGCCGGGACCCGGCGCCGCCCTGAAGCTGCAGGAGGAAATCCAGGCATTCCTCCATCGCCTGCAAAGCGTGGGCTGCGACGCCCTGGGCTTCGGATGCGCTGCGGTCCAAGGGTTTTCCACCCTGCCGGAGTGGCTGGCGAGCGGCTGGCCCCAGCGTTACGCCGGGGCCGATATCCAGGTGGTCGTGGAGGGCAAAGCCCGCCAGCAGCCCCTGCTTTGACCCAAACTTGACTTGCGGGCCCGGTCATGGTATAATCCAGGCAGTAAAATGCAAATCGAGCACCTGACCTTGTCCGGTTTGCTTTTTGCGTGTTTTGGGAATCACGCCAAGGATGCGGCCTTCATCCGCGGCGTTTCCGCCTTACCAAGGAGAGGAACTGCTTTTATGAAGCAGCCCGCTTGCGGCAATGCCCGCGACGGCGTTGAACCGGCCCCGCGCCGGCTGTGCCCTGGCAGCTTCGCCCGTACCGGCGGCAGAATCACATGCCGCCATGCCCGGTGATTTCGGCAAAGGAATGGCAAAACGTCGCTCCCCGCGCTGCCGCGAGCCGTCCGCTCCATAACAGCTGTTGTTTGCAAGGGCACGGCCCCATGGCCTGCCCTGCCGATGGACCACAAGGGATCGCTGTGTGCCGCGCTTCCGGCGCGCTCCTTCGATTCCTTGCCATGGCGGCCGCTCCGCGGCCGTCCTGTGCGCGGCATGCCGGCGGCGCGGGAAACCGTAAGGCCCCGTCGGCATCCGCGTTTTTTCTTTGCAAAATATAGATCTGCCGCGCCGCGATCCACTTTTGCCGGCGCCCGCCACGATATAAGCTTTGCCCTGCTGATCACAAAACGAGGCTGTTGCACTAAGCCCCACAAAAAAACGGAGAAGTTCATAAGAACAACTCCGTTTTTTGCTGTATAATGTAACTACTATGGAACAATATCAGCAAGCAGATTATACAGCAAAAGAAACGACGGTGCAAGTCGTTTTGCCTCTGAATGTGGAAAGCATCATTCCGGAAAACTTTACGGCGAATAACCGTTCCCGGCATCCGCGCCAGGAACGGGCATGGCCGTGGGGTCCGGCGCGGCTACGGCCTCCGGGCTGTACAGCGCGTTATAGGTTTTGGGGCCCATGACGCCGTCGGCGCTGAGGGCATTGGCGCGCTGGAAATTCACCAGGGCGCTGTGGGTTTGGCTGCCAAACCGGCCGTCAATCAGCCCGTGATAATAGTTCAGGTCCCGCAGCCGCTCCTGCAATTGCATGACCCGCACCCCTTTAGAACCCGCGCTGAGCAGGCCGGTAAAGGCAGGCTCGGGGGTAAAGGTAGGGGCGGGCGAAGGCGTGGGCTCGGGCGTAGGGGCGGGCGTAGCCGTTGGCGCCGGCGTCACGGCGGCGGTGGGCGCGGGGCTGGGGGAAGGCG
>JAFUGB010000107.1 GCA_017469605.1 Clostridia bacterium | reverse complement strand
GAAAGCTGTTGCTTGCCCTGCTGCTGGCGCTTACGCTGGCGCTGCCTTTCCTTTCCTCCGCCCAGGCCGGAAAAGAAGTGATCTACGCCTATTTTCGGGACGCGCGCTGGCTCAGGGCCGAGCCCGCCGCGGGCACGGCCACGGTGGATAACGTGCCCGCCCGCATCATGCTGCGGCTGGTGCCGGTGGACAGCAGTTACGCCGCCACCTCCTACAAGGGCCAGGAAGGCTATATTTACTACCGGGACTATGTGGAGGTGGACTATCACGATCCCTACGCCCCGGACGCCGTGGAGCTGGAGGGCTTCTTCGGCGCGCCGGTATATATGCGCCAATCCCCGCTGAAAAGCAGCCCGCTGGTGGCTGAACTGCCCACCGACGTTCGCTTCCGCATCCATCCGGTCACCGAGGAATACGCCCATATCGTCTATGAAGGCAAGGAAGGATACGTATACCTGGCCGATTTTGTGGAAATGGAATATCGGAAGGGCAGCGTTGCCCCCTACATCGCTTATGTGGACGAGGTGACCCCGGCCTATACCACCCCCTGCTACGGCGCCACGGTGGGCGCCGAGCTGCAGCCCTATACGCCGGTAACGGTGGACGGCTTTGACGGCGACCACCTGACCATCGTATACCAGGGCCATCGGCTGTATGCCGACGGCGGGGAGCTGACCCGTTTAAGCGACGATTTCGCCCTGGACCCCTTCAACGCCGTAACATCCGCCCGGACCGAGGTGCGGCAGTATCCGCTGGAGTTTGCCAATATCACCGGCGAGATCGCCAAGGACGCCGCCGTGGCCGTGCTTTCGCTGCATGGCGAATACGCCCGGGTCACCGACGGGATGATCGCGGGCTATATCCCCTTCAAGCGCCTGAAGAGCAACCCCGCGGTGGACGCCGCCATGGACATGCTGGGCCAGCTGCAGGACCAAATGGAAGCCCGGCGCATGCTGAATATCGCCTTCTCCATGCTGGAAGAAAACAACCCCATCCTGCTGGCCTACAACCGGGACCTGGGCGGCAGTGCCGTGCCCCGTTTCCAGTACGGCTGCCCCTACCTGTGGGCGGGCTTCAGCGAAAGCAGCCTGCTGCGGGCGCGGCATCCCTCCTCCAGCAGCAATTATTACATGACCGAGCAGCTGTACCTGGGGGGCTTTGACTGCATCGGATTTACCCGCTGGGTGCACAGCCAGGCCGGCATGAAAAAGCTGCCCGCCATCAGCGATACCGTCAAAGCGTCCGGACAAAATCGGGTCAACGTCAAGGACCTGCCCTACGACCAATGGCAGAGCGTGCTCAAGGTGGGCGACGCCGTCAACATGCACTATACTTCGGGCGGCTACCACACCGGATTGTACATCGGCACGCTGCGGGACTTTGGCTTTGGCGATAACGAGCTGGGCCAGCTTGCGCCCTACGCCGATTACCCGCTGATGATCCACTGCGGCATGAACAACTTCCACACCGCCTGGTATACCCAGTACCTGAGCGATAATCACCTGACCAGCGTGACCCCGCCCGACGGCGGCGTAACGATTTCCATCCTGGGCGTACCCTACAGCGACGCGCCCTACACCGAAACCATGTGGAAAAATACCCGCAACGAAAAAACCTTCTGGTGGTTTGATTTGCAGGGCTATCCCCTGACCATCATCACGCCCACCGATTCCAGCTATCGCTGGTTCAACGTATACCGGAACACCCTGAAATAACAAAAGGAGGCTTTTCCATGCCCGCAAAATGGCTCAAAGACACGGTATTTTATGAAATTTACCCCCAATCCTTCCGCGATACCAACGGCGACGGCATCGGTGACCTGAACGGCATCATTGAAAAGCTGGACTATGTCAAAGGCCTGGGCTGCAACGCCCTGTGGATCAATCCCTGCTACGATTCACCCTTCAAGGACGCGGGCTATGACGTGCGGGATTACAAAAAAGTAGCCCCTCGCTACGGCACCAACAGCGACCTGTACCGCCTGTTCGGTGAGGCGCACAAAAGAGGCATCCGCGTGCTGCTGGACCTGGTGCCCGGCCATACCAGCGAGGAGCATCCGTGGTTTAAAATGAGCGGCAAGGCCGAGACCAATGCATACACCAACCGCTATATCTGGACCGGACACTGGTGGCAGGGCTGCAGGGATATGCCCTACATCGGCGGCGAATGCGAGCGCGCCGCCACCTATGTGCTGAACTTTTTCAAGTGCCAGCCCGCGCTGAATTACGGCTTTGCCCGGGTGGAACAGCCCTGGCAATTGCCCTGCGACCATCCGGACTGCATCGCCACCCGGGAGGCCATCAAGGATGTGATGCGTTTCTGGCTCAGCCACGGCTGCGACGGCTTCCGGGTGGATATGGCCAACTCGCTGGTCAAGTATGACGACGATCAAAAGTCTGCCACCAGCGCTATCTGGCGCGACGTGCGCAAGATGCTGGACGCCGAGTTTCCCGACGCCGCCATGGTATCCGAGTGGAGCGCGCCCAAGCAGGCGCTGCGGGCGGGCTATGATATGGACTTTTGCCTGAACAACGACGATACCCGCTATTCCACCCTGATGCGCGATTACCAGAATGGCACAGACAACAGCTTCTTCAAAAAAGACGCCCCGGCCCGGGATATCAATCGCTTCCTGGAGGTGTACATGGATTGGTACGCCGATACCAGGGAACTGGGCTATATTTCGCTTTTGACCTGCAACCACGATACCGTGCGCCCCAGGTTCAGCCTGGCGCCCGACGAACTGAAGCTGGCCTACGCCTTCCTGTTCACCATGCCCGGCGTGCCCTTCCTGTATTATGGCGACGAGATCGGCATGCGCTACCGGCAGCTTCCCACCAAGGAGGGCGGCTATTTCCGCACCGGTTCCCGCACGCCCATGCAGTGGGATAACGGAAAGAACCTGGGCTTCTCCGACGGCTGTGCCGACAGCCTGTACCTGCCCGTGGACCCCAGCGCCGACGCGCCCACCGTGGCCGCCCAGGAGGGCCAAAAGGATTCGCTGCTGGAAACGGTTCGCGCGCTGCTTTCCCTGCGCCATCAGGAAGAGGACCTGCAGGCCGACGCCGAATTTCAGCCTGCGTACGCCCAGCCCGGCCAGGCGTTCGCCTATCGCCGGGGCAGGCTGCTGCTGGCCGTGAACCCGGCAGGCGACCAAGCCGAAATCCCCGTGGACGCTCAGGGCCGCCGGCCCATCTTCACCATTGGCAGCGCCGCCGCGGAGGACGGCAGGCTGTTGCTGGGCGCGCAATCCTTTGCGGTGTTAAAATAAAAAAGGCATTTGCAGGGGACGTCAGGGTCCTCTGGACACCCATCCCGGCGATGCCGGGATCGACGATCAACAAACAGCCTGCGCCTGAAACGCTTTTGTCGCCAAGAAAGCTTCAGGGCATAAGGAAAGCAGGAGGACTGGCCGGGGAAATGAACTTGTTCATTTTCCGGACTGTCCGCCTGCTTTTCGCTGTGCGCTTTGCGCACAGGTTGCGCGGCTTTGCCGCGTTGCCCGGGAGCGGGCCTTTGCGTTTTACTTCTTTGCGTCTGCCGCTTTTACGCCGACAAACGCAGCCTTCTTTGGTCCTTTCTTGGGCTTCCAAGAAAGGACGCCCTGTTCGTTTCCTCCCCCACAGCTAAACTGATTATAGGGAGGCCCGGCTCAAGCCCGCAGCTTGGCGGCCACACGCTCCAGCACAGGCAGGATCTCATCCAGCCGGACCAGCTCCATGCAGCCGTAATCCATATCCAGCACGCGCTCCCACAGGAACCGCGCAGCCTCCACCACCTGGGTAACGTCGGTGACCACGCTGCGGCCCTGGCGGGCGCACTGCAGGAGCACTTCATTCATTTCGTCGCAGAAGGCGGTAAAGGCTTCAAACACCACGTCCTCCACCCGGGGGCGGGAGATATGGGCGGCGCCGGTCTCGTTAAGGATGAGCAGCAGGTTTTCCATTTCGGGCTTGAACAGCTGGCGCTGGCTCTGGCGCATGGCGCCATCCATCACCAGCCCTTCGCCCCGCATGCGCAGCCGCAGGGTAACCAGCAGCCAGTCCTCGTTTTCCGGCCGGAAGGGCTGCGCCCAATACAAAAGGGAATTGAGCTTTTCCCGGGTGGAGGTCACCCGGGTCTGGCGGTACATGTCAAAGCTCTGCTGCACCCGGCTTTCGCAGATGGCCTGCAGCACCGAAAGCTTGGAATCAAAATAATGGTAGAAGCTGCCCTTGCTGCAATTCAGCTCCGCCAGGATATCATCCACCGTGGTTTCCAGATACCCCTTGCTGCAGAACAGCGCGTTGGCGGCATCCACGATGGCCTGGCGGCGTACTTCTCCCTTGCGCATGAAGGTTGACTCCTTTCGTAAATCACTCGTAGATCCTGACCTGCTCGGCGTAAGGCTTATAATAAGAGGAGCGGATCAATTCGCGGCTGATTTCCGTATCATTTTGGTAATATACCCGGTAGGTCCTGTATTTATACCCCTCCCGGCCCTTAACGATCACCTCTTCAGTGCCCGCGGGATGCTCCTCGTCCGCCGGGGCGTATTCGGGCTTTTTGGGGGTGGGACTGGGGATGGGCTCGCCGCCATCCAGCTCGGTTTCCATCCCAATACGCACGCCGTCCTGCAGGGCCACGCCGTAGATTTCCACCGTGCACAGGCAGATGCGGCTGGTGTTGGTCTGGTTTACATAGGCGCGGATATAGATGGGATAGGGCGACGTATTGCGGATTTTAAGGTCCAGGCTTTCCTCCAGGGACTGGAAGTTTTGCCAGTCCACCGTGGCGTCCCGGCCGGGCTCCACGTAGGCGCTGGGCCAGGCGTGGGGGCTGGAGGTGATGATTTTCATATTGGCCAGCACGGCGGCATTGAACAGCGTGGAGGATACCTGGCATACGCCGCCTCCCGATTCCTCATAGCTGCGGCCCTGGGCGATGGCGCCCGCCATCAGGTAGCCCTTGTCCACCGTGCGGCGGCCGGTGATCTCGTTAAAGGACAGCACCTTATCGCTTGCCAGCACCGTGCCGTTCAGGGCGTTGCAGGCCAGCTCAATGTTCTTGTTGCGGTTGCGGTCGGGCAGCGTATCAGTGGAGTAGCTGGCGATCAGGCCAAAGCTCTGCTGGAGCTGGGCCACCGTCACCGTGGGCTGCTGGGGATGGGTGGAAAGCGTTACCCGGCCGTTGTAATCCCGGGCGTCCATGCGGGCGGTGACGGCGCTGTAGATTTCATCGCTGCTCAGATAGGTGCCCGGCTGCTCGGCCTGGTACTGGAAGGAAGGGCCGGTAAAATCAAAGCCGATCACGGTGGCGTCCCGGGCCGGGGCCGATACCCAGCCCGAAAGCTTGTCCGAAAGCTCCCGCACCGTGGCCTTGTCATAGGTCACCTGGGTATACAGGAAGGCGCCGCTGCGCCCGGCCTCCCGCACCGCCTGGCTGCGGTACTGGAAGGGCGTCATGCCGCTTTGCAGGGCGGCGTAGGGCGTTTGGCGGCCAATGGAAAAGGCCTCCTCCAGCACGCTTTCGGTATTGCGCTGCAGGGGCAGTTCATTTTGGGTGATGCGCCAGGTTTTCCCGTCAATGGTCACCGACAGGGCATACTGCTGGTCAATGGCCTCGTTGGTGCGGCGCACGGCGGCGCGGGCTTCCTCCATGGTCATGCCGCCGATATGGATACCGTCCACATGCACGCCACTGTAAAAGGTGTTCCCCGCCAGCGATTCCACCTGCTCCTGGAAGGCAGGATATCGGCCGTACAGCGAGGATACCGCAAAGCCGCCCGCGATGAGCAGCACGATGCAAACCACAATAAGGGCCAGCCACAGGCCGTCATGGCCGTGGCGGTAGGGCCCGCCGCCCTGATGCCGATCGGCCCGGCGGGCCGGGCGGACGCCGTTCATTCCGGAGACGGGCGGCTGGTACGCCGATCCGTACTGCCGGTACGGCTGCCCCTGGGTGTCATCCTGCCGCTGCTGACCGTAGGCGGGATACTGGGGATAATTGGGATACTGCGCGCGCTGCGCGGTTTCCCCGCTGCGGCGCTGGCGCGGCTGATTGCCATCCATCGGGCACACCTCCTTCCACAAAAAGCATACTTGCGTATGATAATTATAACAATTCTGTCCGGCCTGTCAATGGATTGTTAGGCTGGAAATGTGTATTATGGGCAATTAGAAACCATACAATTTGAAATGATTTGTGAATTTTTCTAAATGTTTCTGACAGGGAACAGCATTTGGGAAAAGAAAGCGGACAGGGCGTCCACTTTCAGAGATACGCCCCGCGATGCTGCCTGCGGTTATGCTGTCCTGAAAGCGAACGCCCCATGAAATATCAAATTCTCCGTATTCCAAGAAAAAGAACTTTGGGATACCGCTGAATCAATAATTCAGCAGACTGCGCGCAGTTTCCGAATCAGTCATGAGCACATCCAGCCGCTTGGTAAGCAGCGTGGCATGGATAGCCGCCACCTTGCTCTGCCCCAGGGCGCAGGCAATAACCCGACTCCGCTTTAAATCGCTGAGGCGTAGGCCGATGCTGCGGTCAGTTAAAACATCCACCTCATTGCCGTTTTTATCGTAGTACGAGCTGCATACCGAGCTTACGGCTCCGGCGGCTTTCAGCGCGCGCAAATCATCCATGGTGATCCCGCCGGCCTGGGCGGTGGTGGAATTGGCATCGGCATTGCCAATGCCGACGATGGTAACATCGCAGTGCCGCCCCTTTTCCAACACCTCTGAAACGCTGGCTTCCTGCCTCAGGATCGAAGCAGCCTCGGCACTGGAAACCATGGAGGGCGCATTGATGACCATGGAAGTACCATGATAGGCCGAAGCAATCTGCATGGCGATGGAATTGGCATGCAAATTGGAATTGCCGGTGCCAATTCCGCCCACAAGGGGCACGATATATCCAAGGCGCGTGCCCGGACTGTGCATCTGTTGTGCGATGGCGAAAATCGTTTTCCCGCTCATGACGCCCACCTGCATATCGTTAGACAAAAACGTGTCCAGATAATTGGCGGCTTCCCGGCTGAACTGCCGGTCACGCTCGCTTTTTTCGGCGTCAGACGCAGTAACCACGAAAGCGTCTTGCAGCCCAAAGGTCTGCACCAGCCTGTGCTCCAGATCGGTATCGCTTTTGTTGGGATTTTTGATACTGATCTCCACAATACCGCTGCTGCGCGCCTGGGCGATGATGCGGCAGACGTGGGGACGGGATAATTTGAGCCTGGAAGCAATCTCCTTCTGACTCATATCCAGAAGGTAATACATTTCACAGACTTTGATGACCAGCCGCGGATTTCCAATGGCGCTCATTGTGCTTCACTCATTTCCTGGGCGGAAGGCCATCCGACGTATTCAGAGACAGGCTTCCGCGTTGTGTATGTTTTCCATGGAATGACGGATATCCCGAATAAATCGGTATACGCTTTGTTCATTTTCCAGCAGGTGGCTGACGATGGCGGAACCGATAATGGCCCCGTCGTAGCCGTGGCGCAGCAGCTCCTGCACGCGCTGGGCAGAATTGATGCCAAAGCCGGCATAGATTTTTGCCTTGCTGTGGGCCCGGGCATAGCGGTACAGGGGCAGATAGCCGCTGTCGTTATGTGTAACGCCGGTGGGGCCGCAGTAAAGCTGATGGTAAATCAGATCAGTGTCTGTAAGCACGCGCTCAACCTCTGCTCTGTCCATGCGGCTGTTGATGAAGCCCACCACGCTGACGCCATAAGCAGCAAGGCGTTGGCGGATATTCTCCTGTTCTGCCAGCGTAGCGTCGGGGATCACCAAGGCGTTATAGAGTCCCTCACGGGCCAAACGCAGATACATATCCCCCTCCAGCAGATCCTGCTGGTATCCCATGATCCAGATGGGCGTGGGAACGGCGGAGCGTACCGCCCGCCAATAATCGATATCCTGAGCGACGCTTTGTTCAGCCCGTGCTTGCGCCTTGCGAATCACATCGCCGTCCAGGGAAGCGTCCCGGGCCGGGAACCCGATTTCCAGGATATCCAGACCGGCCGCGCAGCAATTGCGGAAAATGCGAAGGCTGCTTTTTCGGTCGGGATATCCGGCAACCAGGTAACCCACGAAACCGCCTGCGTCATTTTTATCATGGTTTATTTGATTTGTCAACTGATTTACCCCCGTCACATTTCGATGGAATGATCTCCCTTTTTGCCGGAAAGAGCAAAGAAAATGATGAGCGAAACGATCGTCGTCAGGATCAGAATGGTGGACAGCGCGGCGGCTGTGCCATAGTTGCCTCGCACTACCTCGGTATAGATGGCAACAGACATCGTCCTTGTTTTTCCCGAATACAGGATAACCGAGGAAGAAAGCTCGTTGATCACGGTGATCCAACTGAGGATAGCGCCGGAAAGCACGCCGGGAAGCATCATCACCACGGTGATCCGGAAGAAGGTCATCATGGGGCGGCATCCCAGGCTGATGGAGGCTTCCTCAATGTTGGGATTGATCTGGTAGAGAATGGCCGAGCTCGACCGCAGGGTATAAGGCAAGCGTCGAATCACCAGCGAAATGATAATGATGATCGCCGTACCGCTGAGAATAAGCGGCGGCTTGTTGAACGCCAGCAACAGGGTGATGCCCAGCACCGAGCCCGGAATGATATAGGGCACCATGGTAACGGTATCGATAATGCCGGTCATGGCGTTCCTTCGCCGTACCGATACATAGGCGATAAATACGCCCAGCAGCAGGATCAGCAGGATGGCGGCAATGCCGTACAGATAAGTGTTCTTGATAGCGGAGCCCAGGCTTGAGAAGATTTTCTCATAGCTGACAAAAGAGTAGCCCGGCAGAAAGATGGAGCCGTTCGTATTGAGGAAGGAAGTATACATGACCGTAAGCTGCGGCACGAAGGACAAGATGACCACAGCATAGATGAAGATGTGTACCAGTACGGATTTGACGCCCTTCAGCTCCTTTTTCTGGATGGGCTTGAGCGAGTTCATGGTATAGGATTTACGGTTGATGTACGCCTTTTGCAATATGAACATGACCGCCGTGATCAGGATCATGATATTGGCCATGGCGGCCGCAAAGTGCGCTTCGCCGCCCATTTCACTGACAAACTCAGAATACACCAGCACAGGCATGGTCACAAAGCCTTCACCGATGAGCTGCGGCGTACCGAAGTCCGCCAGCGAATTCATAAACACCAGCAGCGCTCCGGCAAAAATGGAGGGTGTGATCAGCGGCAGCACGATGCCGAATACCTTGCGGGGACCATGGCAGCCCAGGCTTTCGGCCGCTTCCTCCAGCGACACGTCAAACTTTTTGAGCGCACCGGACACATACATGTAGATGAACGGATACAGCTTCAGCGTGAATACCAGCAGGATGCCGCCAAATCCGTATATGGAAGGCATTTGTATGCCCAGGATACTGGACATGAAGCGCGTTACAACGCCACTTCTGCCCAGCAGCAGAATCCAGGAATATGCGCCAATGAAGGCCGGGGACATCATGGAAATGATAATAATGATTTCCAGGAGGTTTTTCCCCTTGATGTAATAATTGCTCATGAAATAGGCGATAGGCACGCCCACCAGCACAGCCAGGATGGTGACCGAAAAGGTAACCTTAAAGCTGTTGATCAGCGCGCGGTAGTAGTAACGCTTGCCGAAGAATTTTTCATAGTGCTTTAGCGTCCATTCACCAGTGGCGGGATCCTTGAATCCCTTGATGAACATGGAAAAAAGCGGATACACCAGAAACAGCGTAAAAATCAGCAGGATGATCAGCGTGATGGTGGTCCACATATCCCAGCGTTTTCTTCTCATACGCTCACCGCCCCATCGTATAGTTTGTTTTCTGGTCCGCAGAGAACAGGTTAATCCTGGCGGCGTTGGGCCGGAAAAGAACGCTGTCCCCGATGTTCAGCAAATGATCGGCATGGCCCAGATCCTGGGAAAACTCGCAGGGCGGGAAGCCCGGGACCGTGGCTGTCTCTGAAAAGTCCATTTCATACATGACGTATTTCCCCAGAAAGGTTTTGGTCCTGATCCGGGCGGGAATGCCTTCGCTGTGGTCAAAAGAAAATTCCTCGGGCCGCACGGACACGATGACCTTCTCTTCGGTTTCCGGAATCAGCGCACCGGGGACCTGCAGCCGGTATCCGTTGTCAAACTGCACGGTATCGGCCCCCACACGCTTGGCGTAAAACAGGTTGGAATGACCGATGAAGGTGGAAACGAATACGTTGGCGGGACGGGAGTAAATTTCAATGGGAGTGCCCACCTGCTGAATTTCGCCGCTGCGCATTACGGCAATGCGATCCGAAATAGCCAGCGCTTCCTCTTGGTCATGGGTCACGTAAACGGTGGTGATCCCGATATCCTGCTGGATGCTGCGGATAGCGCTGCGCATTTCCACGCGGAGTTTGGCATCCAGGTTG
>JAFUGB010000106.1 GCA_017469605.1 Clostridia bacterium | reverse complement strand
GTTGAAAACATGATGCGGAAAATTTATGAACGGCTTGCTCAAATAAATGCTTGATGCAGGGATGCGTATTCGTGATGAATACTACCAGCGCATCATCAACAATTACCGATTTGCCCTCGTTAGTGTTTCGCAGAAACGCGCAGCCGCATATCGCAGATATGCGTACAGGTGGGGTTTGGGGATGCTTCCCCAACAAGCAGGTCGCAATCGTGGTGACACGTTGCATTGCTTGCTACAATATGTTTAACCATGTGATACTCCGTCTATATTTACGGCGCGACATTCATGTTATGGTTCATCGGTATGAGTTTCCCGCAGCCTGTCCATCAGTTCGCGGCAGGCTGCGCTGGCAGGCTGATTAGCGCGGGTGATCATGCAAACGGTATGGGCGGGCGGATCATCGGTCAAGCGGATTTTGACGATTTCTCCGGTACGAAGCTGTTCCTGCGCCATAAATTCTGGCAGGAAAGCTGCGCCCAGCCCGCTGCACACCATGGGCACGATCTGGGACATGGCGGATACGAAGGTGGTGGGATGGAACAGCAGGCCATGCTGGGCAAAGTATCCACATAGCATTTCATAACTCACACTTTTTCGGTGCATCGCCACAAAGGGCCAGGAAGCGATCTGCTCCAAGGCACGAGAAGCCGTGGGGTCAAACTTCGTGGCGATGGAGGCAGGGGCCACCAGCACATCGGGGAAAGTAGCCAAGGTTTCCACGGACAGGGAGGCGTTTTCATGAAGGGGCTTGGTGACGATGGCCAGGTCGGCCAAGCCATGCAGGATAAAAAAGATAGCATCCTCGCTGGTCATGCTGCGGACATTGATCTGCACGCCGGGATAATCCTGCCGGTAATCCCGCAGGACGGGCAGCAGCGCGCCCCGCAGCGCCGCTTCGCTGGCGGCAATAGTGATTTGCCCGTTACGCAGGTGGGCCATGTTTTTCAGCTCGGTTTCGGCACAGGCGATATGCTGCACCGCCTCTTGCACATGGGCAAACAGGATTTCGCCTTCGTGGGTCAGCGTAATGCCCTTGTTGCTGCGGATGAACAGCTGGCAGCCCAACTCCTGCTCCAGTTGGCTGACGATTCGGGTGATGTTGGGTTGGCTGTTGTGCAATATTCGCGCCGCCATGGTAAAGCTTTCGCAGGTGGCTACATGATAGAAAATCCGATACGCTTCATAGGATGCCGCCATATCTTTCCCCTCCATATCAAATCCTGATAGCCGATATACAAAATATATCTTTTACAGAGAGCAAAGTCAAGTGTATAATATTTGCCGTGCGAAAATACACAAATTCACGCACGATGGGAAGCATGTAATTGTGAACAAGGATCTGACGGTGGGAAAGCCGTCTTCGGTATTGTGGCGCTTCTGCCTGCCGTTGTTTGGCAGCATCATCTTTCAGCAGCTTTATAACATCGCTGACAGCTGGGTGGCGGGAAAATTCATTGGCGAAAACGCCCTGGCCGCCGTGGGCAATAGCTATGAGATTACGCTGATCTTCATCGCTTTTGCCTTTGGCTGCAACATGGGCTGCTCTGTGGTGGTGTCGCAATTATTTGGCGCCAAGGATTACCGGCAGGTGAAAACCGCCGTTTCCACCGCCATGCTGCTGACGGGCGCGGTGTGCCTTGTACTCATGGCCTTTGGCCTGGCGGGCTGCCGTTGGCTTTTGACCCTGCTGAATACACCGCATGCGGCCATGGCTGATTCGGCGCTATACCTGAATATTTACATCCTGGGCCTGCCTTTTATGTTCTTTTACAACGTGGCTACGGGGACGTTTGCAGCTCTGGGTGATTCCCGCACGCCCTTCATCTTCTTGGCGCTGTCCTCTACGGTCAATATCGGGATGGACATTCTATTCGTCACCGCCTTTGGCATGGGTGTGGACGGTGTGGCCTGGGCTACCTTCATCTGCCAGGGTATCAGCTGTGTGCTGGCAATGGCCGTGGTGCTGCGGCGTATGCGGGCACTGACGGTGGGGATGGGCAAAGCGCCGCTGTTTTCTGCCGCGTTGCTGAAAAAGATCATCGTCATCGCTGTGCCCAGCACCTTGCAGCAGAGCTTCATCTCCGTGGGCAACTTGGTGATCCAGGGCGTGATCAACGGCTTTGGAACAAGCGTGATGGCGGGCTATTCCGCTGGGGTCAAGCTGAATAATCTGGTCATTACCTCCTTTACCACGTTGGCCAACGGCATCTCCAATTACACAGCGCAGAACATCGGCGCGGGCAAGCGGAAGCGTGTACGGCAGGGCTTGCAGGCAGGTCTGAAAATGGTGTGGCTGCTGTGCGTCCCTTTCTGTTTGCTGTATTTCTTTGTAGGAGAGGCGCTGGTGCGTTTTTTCATGGACGAGCCGACGGAGTTGGCTTTAAAAACTGGCATCATTTTTTTGCGCATCCTGTCGCCCTTCTATTTTGTGGTTTCCGCCAAGTTGGCAGCGGACGGGGTGCTGCGCGGAGCGGGCATGATGCGGCAGTTCATGATTGCTACCTTTACCGACCTGATCCTGCGGGTGACGCTGGCGATCCTGCTCTCCCGCACGGTGCTGCAATCCACCGGCATCTGGTGCGCCTGGCCCATCGGCTGGGTGATCGCCACCGGTCTATCGCTGCTTTTCTATAAAAAGGCTTTTCTCAATAAAGAAAACACCGTTCCTGCACAAGGGAACGTGTTAAATAGATGAAGGAGGAATACCTCATGAAGAACCGTATCCTTGCCTTGCTGACCGTTGTGGCCCTGCTGCTGGCCGTATTGCCTGCAGCCCTGGCTGCTACGACCACCGAGACCACCGTCACCGGCACGGGCTCCGCCAAGGGTTTTGGCGGCGATGTGACCGTGAACCTGACGCTGAACAACGGTGAAATTACCATCGCTGAAATCATTGGCGATGGAGAAACTCCCGGCATTGGCGGCAACGTGATTGACGAATGGCCCCAGGCGTTTGTAGAAGCCAACGGCATTGTGGACACCTATACGGGCGCTACCTTCGCATTTGTCACCCGTGCTGCGGTCATCGAGGCTGCCCGCGCCGCTTTGGCGGATGCCGGTGTGAACCCCGATGATTATATGCGGGAAGCCGCTGAGGAAGCCGCCGAAGATGTGACCCTGGACGCGGACATCGTGATCGTCGGCGCGGGCGGCGCGGGCATGGTCGCCGCTATCACCGCCGCGGACGAGGGAAAGACCGTAGTGATTCTGGAAAGCCAGCCCGCCGTGGGCGGCAACTCCGTCAAGGCCACCGGCGGCATGAACGCTGCCAAAACCGCATATCAGGACGTAAACGCTTTCGGTGAATCCGCCGGTGTGGAAAAGACGCTGGCCGCCGCCGAAGCCTATGCCGATAACGAGACCATTACTGCCCTGGCCGCCACGGTCAAGGAACAGTGGGATGCCTACCAGGCCAATCCTGAAGGATATTTCGATTCCACCGATCTCTTCGCCCTGGATACGCTGATCGGCGGCAAAGGTCTGAACGATCCCGACCTGGTGAACACCCTGGTGGGCAACAGCGCCGAGGCCATTGATTGGCTGAGCACCATCAACATCGACCTGAACAATGTGGCCGCTTTCGGCGGCGCGTCGGTGAAGCGCATCCACCGCCCGGTGAACGCC
>JAFUGB010000003.1 GCA_017469605.1 Clostridia bacterium | reverse complement strand
TATACTATCCTTGGAAAATTCCCGCGCAACGCCCAGACGGCTTCGCATGCGATACGGATGGACGCTGCGCGGTAACTGAGGAGGAAAGCGAATGATCACGGTGCATCTGTATTATACGGGCAAAAACGTAAACGCCAAACGCTTTGCGGAGGAAATGGAAGTCTCCGGCACAGCCGACGCGATCCGCGCGGAGGAAGGCAACCTGGGGTATGAGTATTATCAGCCCTTGAATGATCCGGAAACCATTCTGCTGATCGACAGATGGGCAGACCAGCCGGCGATCGACGCCCACCATGCTTCGCCTATGATGGCGGTCGTTGCCGATTTGCGGGAGAGGTATGACCTGCATATGAAGGCGGAACGGCTCGTATCGGATGATTTAAAAACGGATGAGCGTTTTCTCAGAAAATGAACGGCTTCGCGCCTGCTTTTTGGATCTGTGGAAAAAACGCGGAAGCCGGCGAAGGCTTCCAGCGCGTGAGATGAGGTGCTTTTATGACAGCTGTTTTATCCCTGGCGGGCTGCGCCCTGCTTTTTCTTGGAATTTGGGGCGTAACGGTAACCCTCCCCACAAAGCTGCTGGCGAAGAACTTTCCAAAGGATGTGCAGGAAAAACTCAAGCCACGGCTTGATCAATTGCCCATGTCTCCGCGGCGCGTCCTTGGCTGGATCATCCTTATCCTGTTCATCTGTGCGTATATCGGCCTGTTTGTTATAGCCGGCATAGACGGCATGAAGCACCAATTTACATTCAGCCAGTTTTTCCTGCGCTTTCTCATCATCGGCGCCGTTATCAAGGCTTTTGATATCGTTGGGCTGGATTTCTTTCTGCTGACGAAAACGCGTTTCTTCCAGCGCTATTTTCCGGAAACGGAGGGCTGCGCGGGCTGGCAGGACTTTGGTTATAACCGGAAACAGCAGCTCAGGCAGAGCGTTATGATTGTAATTTGCAGCGCCCTCGCCGCTTGGATCTTTACGCTGCTGTGACGGACAAAAGAAGTAACGACAGGGTATTATAAAACCTGCTTATTTGGGGATGGGCGCACCGCGATGCCCTCTTTAGCAGGGCCGGAGATCAGGCGGCCCAAATGATCAAAACGGGAGCCATGACAGGGGCAATCCCAGCTGCGTTCATCCGGATTCCATTCCAGCTGACATCCCAGATGCGGGCATTGGATATCCACAGGATGTATTGCGCCGTCCTTATCTTTATAAACGCCCACCTTTCCGTTATCCAGCTGCACGATACCGCCATGGCCGGCGGGAATCTTTTGCGCGTCAATACGCGGGATCTGAAAAACGCGCTTTGCCAGCCCCTTGACCGCCTGGCCCGCATCGGAAATGATGCCGGGGAGGCTCTCTGCTTCCAGACGGCGCGGATCAAACACATCCGCCCAGGGATTTTCCTTTCCGTCCATCAAATCCCGCAGGAGCAAGGCGGATACCATGGAGGATGTCATGCCCCATTTTTGAAACCCGGTGGCCACGAACCAATGGGGGCGGCTGGCGGCATACCGTCCGATATACGGCACAGCATCCGGCGTAATGCAGTCCTGGGCCGACCAGCAGGCGGCTTCATGGCAATCAGGGAACCATTCCCTGGCCTTTTGCCGAAGGGCTTCATAGCGTCCTCCCTTTTTGTTGTCCCCGGTGCGGTGCCCGCCGCCTCCAAGCAGAAGAAACGCGCCATAATTACGGAAGGAATAGGCTTCCTTTCCGCTGCCGATCCACATACCGTCCACCCGGGCGGCATTTTTTAACGCCAGCACATAGGATCGTTCCTGATGCAGCCGTGAAAAAAACATGCCTGGGAAATTGATAAAGGGATAATGACAGGCAAATACGATTTGCTCCG